>JAOASV010000250.1:0-28469 GCA_030158535.1 Sediminibacterium sp. | reverse complement strand
TGTCCTTTATCATGAAACCCTAAATGGTTTAAACATTAAACCAGATGGAATTTATGTCGACTGCACTTTTGGGGGTGGGGGTCATAGCGCAGGTATTTTATCTCAACTTAATGAGAAAGGTAAATTATTTGCTTTTGATCAGGACACCGATGCAAGACGCAACGTTATGGATGACGCGCGCGTTGTTTTCATTCCAGAAAACTTTAGTAACCTCCAACGCTTTTTGCGTTTACACAAAGTAGCAGGAGTTGATGGCATTTTAGCCGATTTAGGCGTAAGTAGTCATCAATTTGATAAAGGTGATCGTGGATTTTCTATTCGCTTTTCTGGTCCGCTAGATATGCGCATGGATCAACGACAAGCTTTATCAGCACAGGATGTTGTTCGAAATTATACCGCTGCTCAACTACATAAAATATTTGAGCAGTACGGTGAAGTGACCAATTCAAAAACACTCGCAGCACATATTGTATCTGCACGTGCACATGTATCGGTTACCACTATCGAACAATTTAAATCGCTGATTGCTCCAGTAGTAAAGGGAAATCCCAATAAGTATTTGGCTCAAGTTTTCCAGGCCTTGCGAATGGAAGTGAACAACGAAATGGGGGTTTTAGAATCAATGCTCAGTCAGGTCCCTGACGTGCTCAACCCCGGTGGCCGCGTGGCTATCATCACTTTTCACTCTATTGAAGACAGGATGGTAAAAAACTTTTTCCGTCAAGGGAGTTTTGTAGAAACACCTAGTCACCCCTTTTTGCCTGATAACAAAGAGGACGTGTTTACGGTAATCACAAGAAAGCCAATTACTGCAACCGAAGAGGAATTAAAAAACAACACAAGAAGTAGAAGCGCCAAATTAAGAATCGCAGAAAAAATTTAAAAGAAAGCCGTGAGCGAACAACCCATCAATAATGCTAGCAGTAACAAAAATCCACTGAAAGGATTATTAAATTATCAGTGGATCGCGAGCAATATTCCTTTCTTTTTATTTCTGTCTTTATTGGCTGTAATATATATCGCTAATGGTCATATGGCCGACCGCGCAATTAGAAGAATTAATACCACTACCAAACAATTAAAAGAGTTACAGTTCGAATACAAGACCATCAAAGGGGAAGTGATGTTTAAGAGTGAAGAGAATCAAGTGATTAAAGCCACCGAGCCTTTAGGTTTAAAAGTTGCCAAAGAATTACCACAAAGACTACAAGTAGAAAAAACAACCACCACCACAAAATAATTAGCGCGCAAGATGGATATCAAAAAAGACATATTATGGAGAGTTTATTTAAGCTTCATTTTTGTTGTGCTTGTTGCTGCAGCCATCATTGGTAAAGGATTTTATATCCAACAAGTACAGGGCAAGTACTGGAGAAGCATGAGCGATAGCCTTCACCAGCGTATTGCTGATATCGATTCTGAGCGTGGCACCATTTACTCCGAAGATGGTCAAATGTTAAGCACCAGTGTTCCTCAATTTGATATTTACATGGATTTTAGGGTAGAGCCACTTCATGTAAACAATGGTTATTTATTTAGAGAGCATATCGATTCACTAAGTTACTATATGGCAGATTTATTTAAAGATCAATCTGCAGAAGACTATAAGTCGATGTTTGCACAGGCGTATAAAAACAACGAAGGCTACTTTTTACTAAAAAAGAAAATCTCATTTAGAGATTATCAAAAAATTCAAACCTTCCCGCTATTTAAATTGGGCCGTTACAAAAGCGGTATGATTGCGGTAGAAAAATCAATCCGTTTAAATCCGTACAAATCTTTAGCATACCGTACCATTGGTCTTGCGCGTGATAACAACAAAGTAGGTCTAGAATATAGCTACGATAGCGTTTTACGTGGCATTAATGGCAAACAACTCGTGCGCACCATTGCTGGTGGCGTAGGTGTTCCATTAGACGCTGATACCTACGAAATTGAGCCTGAAAATGGTAAAGATGTAGTAAGTACCATTGATGTATTTATTCAGGAAGTTGCTGAAAATGCGCTTCAAAAAATGATGATCAAAAATGAAGCAGAGCACGGTACTGCCATTGTATTAGAAGTTAAAACAGGTAAAGTAAAAGCCATTGCCAATTTAGGTCGCGGACAAGATGGCAACTATTACGAAAATTATAATTACGCTATTTCTCCATCGGAGCCAGGCTCTACATTTAAGCTAGCTACCATGCTTGCTTTATTAGAGGATAAAAAAGTAGGCCTTAACAATATGGTAAATATTACCGGCGGAAGTTGGAGAGTATTTGGCCAAACAGTTTATGATAGTGAAGACCATGGTTACAATGATGTTACGGTACAGCATTCTTTTGAAGTGAGCTCCAATGTGGCGATGGCAAAGCTTGCGGTTCAGCATTATGGAAATAACCCCATGCAATATATCAACCACCTCAAAAAAATGGGGATGGACAATCCTACCGGTATTGATTTATCGGGAGAAGGGCGTCCACTCATTTATAAGCCAGGTCATAAATTATGGGGCCCAACATCACTTCCTTGGATGGCTTTTGGATACAACTTACTTGTAAGTCCATTACAAACGGCTAACCTGTAC
The DNA here is from genome assembly GCA_030158535.1 of Sediminibacterium sp. GTDB lineage: Bacteria > Bacteroidota > Bacteroidia > Chitinophagales > Chitinophagaceae > Sediminibacterium. The sequence continues at coordinate 25,900 of JAOASV010000250.1, read as the reverse complement.
AATGCAGTGGCTAACAATGGAAAAATGATGAAGCCTTATTTGGTATCTGCAATTAAAGAAGAAGGTGTATTACTCAGAGAAATCCAACCAAAAGTAGTAACCGAAAAAATTTGTAGCGATCAAACATTGGCGGATTTAAAAACTTGTTTAGAAGGCGTTTGTTTGCATGGCACGGCTACCACATTATTTAAAGGATCTCCGTATAAAGTTGCGGGCAAAACAGGAACAGCACTTATTGCAAATGGCAATAAGGGTTATGCCGATAAAATTTATCAGTCTTCATTTGCTGGTTATTTTCCTGCCGACAATCCGCAGTACACTTGTATTGTAGTGATAAAAAACAAACCGCACGCCCCTGTGTTTTATGGCGCTGCTGTTGCAGGTCCAGTGTTTAAAGAAATTGCTGACCGCTTGTATAGCGCTTCTGTAAAGCAGGCGCCTATTGCTAAAACAGCGCCTAAGCCGGATAGCAATGTGTATGTATACAAGGGCTATAAGAGGGACGTTGCGCATGTTGCAAAAAAATTAAAACTATCATTTGTAGACTCTAGTTTGTTTGTAGACGAGTGGGCAACTATTTCACACGCGCCTGCAGCTGGCTTGTTAAAAAGTAGTAAAGTAGACGCTAAAGCTATGCCATCACTTGTGGGTCTTGGTTACAAAGACATGATTTATATCTGTGAATCGAGAGGATTAAAAGTATACGCACAAGGCCGCGGAAAAGTAGCAGCACAATCGATTGCTGCTGGATCGCCAATTGTAAAAGGACAACAAATTCAAATCACACTCAACTAATTAAGCACATGCATATTTTACAAGACATATTATATAAGGTACACTTACTGGAAGTAGTAGGTGCCACTGATATAGCGGTGTCTAGTATTGCAATTGATTCACGCAAAGTAATTAAAGGCACTGCCTTTGTTGCTATTAGAGGCGTGGCGCAAGATGGCCATGATTATATTTCAAAAGCGATTGAGCTTGGCGCTAAAGTGATTGTTTGTGAAAATATGCCTGCTTTGCAAGTGGATGGCGTTACGTATATTAAAGTTGCCAATACATCTGAAGCAGTGGCATTTATGGCACATCAGTTTTATGATGCACCGTCTACAAAAATTAAATTAGTAGGCGTTACAGGTACCAATGGTAAAACCACCATCGCTACTTTACTATTTAAATTATTTTCTGAGTTAGGATATACCTGTGGACTTGTTTCTACAGTGCAAAATCAAATTGGAGATCAAATTATACCAGCTACGCATACCACACCGGACGCTGTTAGCTTAAACGAACTGCTAAACACCATGGTAGACGCGGGTTGTATCCATGTGTTTATGGAGTGTAGTAGCCATGCCGTGCATCAGCACCGCATTACTGGCTTACAATTTACAGGGGCTTTATTTAGCAATATCACCCATGATCACCTAGATTATCATAAAACTTTCGAAAATTATATCGCTGCAAAAAAAGGATTCTTTGATGCACTACCAGCTTCTGCATTTGCAATCACCAATTCAGATGACAAGCGTGGTGAAGTAATGCTTCAGAATACAAAAGCTAAAAAACTTTCTTACGGATTAAAATCAAGCGCCGATTATAAAGGTAAAATTTTAGAAAATGCACTTACTGGACTTGTGATGCTTGTAAATGAAATTGAAGTTCATTTTAGACTGATAGGAGAGTTTAACGCCTACAATTTACTAGCGGTATATGGCGCAGCAGTAAACCTAGGTATCGAAAGCAACACAGCACTTACAACACTTTCTATGTTAGCAGGTGCAGAAGGTAGATTTGATTACATCATTAGTGGTAAGCAAGTGATTGGTATTATTGATTATGCCCACACGCCAGATGCGCTTGAAAATGTATTAGCGACCATTAAAAAATTACGCAAAGGATACGAGCAGGTAATTACGGTAGTGGGCTGTGGTGGTGATAGAGATAAAACCAAGCGACCTATTATGGCACAAACCGCTTGCGATTTAAGTGACAAAGTTATTTTAACCTCAGACAATCCGCGCACCGAAGATCCAGCGCAAATTATAGCAGATATGGAAGCTGGATTAAATACAGCCGCTAAAAGAAAATACATTTCAATACTTGATAGAAAAGAAGCGATTAAAGCAGCCGTTGAATTTGCAAAGCCAGAAGACATTGTTTTAGTGGCGGGCAAAGGACACGAAAAATACCAAGACATCAATGGCGTAAAACACCCTTTTGATGACAAAGCCATTTTATTAGCATTCTTTAACAACAAAGATTAATAGACCCCTATGTTATACCAATTATTTACATGGCTGAATCAAGAATTTAACGTACCGGGCGCTGGTATGTTCCAGTTTTTGACTTTCAGAATAGCTATGGCAGTTTTATTGTCTTTGATTATTGCAACTGTTTTTGGTAAAAAATTAATTGAGTTTTTACAAAAAAAGCAAATTGGTGAAACCGTTAGAGAGCTTGGTTTACAGGGTGAGCAGCAAAAAAAGGGCACACCAACAATGGGTGGTATCATCATTTTATTGAGCATTTTAATTCCTACTTTATTATTTGCCAACCTCGATAAGGTATATATCCGTTTAATGATTTTATGTACGGTATGGCTTGGTATCATTGGATTTTTAGACGACTACTTTAAAATCAAATCACGTAGAGACGCTCAAAAAAAAGGTGAAGCTTACAAGAAAAAAGACAGCGATGGTTTAGCGGGTATCACTAAAATTATTGGACAAGTAGGACTTGGTATTATTATTGGCGTATCACTTTATTTTAGTAACGCAGTTACTGTAGAAAGAGAAATCGTTCCAGCTTCTGCTGTAAGCACAGGTATAGTAACACTTCAAAAAGGGGAGCGCTTAGCTAAAGACTCTAATATTATTGTTAGAAAAATTAACGGGGTAGAGCGCCGTTATGTAAAAGTAAAAACGCCGATTACTTCCATTCCTTTTGTAAAAAACCACGAGTTTAATTATAGCAAACTTATTAGCTGGATTGGTCCGGGAGCAGAAAAATATACATGGATCATTTACATTTTTGTAGTGACGTTTATTATTACCGCGGTATCTAATGGAGCAAACATTACAGATGGCCTTGATGGGCTTGCTGCAGGCGTAAGCGCCATTATTGGTATGGCACTTGGTGTGTTTATATATGTGAGTGGAAACTATGTACTTGCCGATTATTTAAACGTGATGTACATTCCAAACCTTGGAGAGTTGTCCATTTTTGTGGGTGCATTTGTAGGAGCTTGTATTGGATTTTTATGGTACAATGCGTATCCAGCACAGGTATTTATGGGTGATACCGGAAGCCTTGCATTAGGCGGTATCATTGCTTCACTTGCCATTATTGTTAGAAAAGAATTACTCATTCCTATTTTTTGTGGTGTGTTTTTAATTGAATTATTAAGTGTAATGATTCAGGTAAGTTATTTCAAATACACCAAGAAAAAATTTGGAGAAGGTAAGCGTGTGTTTTTAATGAGCCCGCTTCACCATCACTATCAGAAAAAAGGATTTCACGAAAGTAAGATTGCTGTGCGCTTTTGGATCATAACTATTTTATGTGTGGTATTGGCCATTCTTACTTTAAAAATGAGATAAGCATGAAGCATTTTCTAGTAGTACTTGGGAGTGGAGAGAGTGGTGTAGGTGCAGCGCTGCTAGGAAAGCAAAAAGGGTACGATGTATTTGTTTCTGACGCTGGAAATATTGCAGCGCGTTACAAAAAAGAGCTCATTGACAATGGTATCGAATTTGAAGAAGGACAACATACTACTGCGCGCATACTAACGGCTACGGAAGTAATGAAGAGCCCTGGCATTCCGGAAAAAAATGAAATGGTAAAACAAATCAGAGCAAACGGAATACCAGTAATCTCTGAAATTGAACTGGCTTTTAGATTTAAAGGGGACAGTAAAATTGTTGCCATTACGGGTAGCAATGGAAAAAGTACTACCACCGCACTGATGTATCATATCTGCAAAACGGCAGGGCTTGATTGTGCGATGGTAGGCAATATTGGATACTCTTTTGCAAAACAAATTGCAGAAGCACCCAAAGCCCTTTATGTAGCAGAGATAAGTTCTTTCCAATTAGACGATATCAAAACGTTTAGACCCGATGTAAGTGTTTTATTAAATATTACAGAAGATCATCTAGACAGGTATAATTATCAATTTGAAAATTATATCAAAAGCAAATTTAAAATTATTGAAAACCAAACTGATCAAGACTTTTTCATCTACTGTGCAGATGACGATATTATTACTAACCATTTATCCTTACTAACCTTTCACCCTAACCCATTACCATTCTCTATGAAACAAGAAATTAAAAAAGGCGGCTACATCAAAGGCGATCAAATGATGCTTAGAATTCAAGAAGAGCGCGTGAGCATGAGCATTTATGATTTTGCATTAAAGGGTAAACACAATCAATACAATACCATGGCAGCAGGCATTGCAGCAACAACCCTTGGCATACGCAAGGAAAAAATTAGAGAAGCGGTGAGCAATTTTCATAGCCTCGAGCACCGTATGGAATTTGTTGCGATGGTGCGTGGTGTTGAATTCATCAACGATAGTAAGGCAACCAATGTGAACAGTACTTGGTATGCACTTGAGAGTTTAACAAACCCTACCGTACTTATTTTGGGTGGTGTAGACAAAGGAAACGATTACGCTTTGATTGAAGAGTTGGTAACTGAAAAAGTAAAAGCGATTGTGTGTATGGGTACCGATAATAAAAAAATTATCGATGCTTTTAAAGGTAAGGTAGCTGTTATTGAGGAAGCTAATAGCGCTTCTGCTGCGGTACTAACTGCTTTTAAATTGGCTGCCAAAGGAGATACGGTATTGTTAAGCCCAGCTTGTGCAAGTTTTGATTTATTCAAAAATTACGAAGATCGTGGTACACAATTTAAAGACGCTGTAAAAGCATTGTAATATTTCCAATAACGACCAGTAACCTATCACATGCTCAATCAAAATTCAGATACTTTATTTTCTCAAATCCCAACGGTAGAAGGGGTTAAAACACAACTTGTTACTAAAACCAGGGGTGATAAATATATCTGGGGAATTGTAGTGCTGTTATCGCTTATTTCTATTTTGGTGGTATATAGTGCAACGGGGTCGCTTGCTTATAAAATGTACAAGGGTAATACCAGCGTGTATTTATTCAAGCAAATTTCTTTTACGCTGATAGGGTTAACGCTTATCTATTTTTTACACCGCGTTAACTATTCGGTGTTTTCTAAAGTAGCCACCATCCTCTATTTTATTTCATTGCCCTTGCTTGCGTATACTTTATTTTTTGGTGCTCAAATTAATGATGGTAGTAGATGGATTAAACTTCCTATCATACAGCTCACCATTCAAACCTCCGATTTTGCAAAGCTGGCACTCTTTATGTTCATTTCCCGAACGCTGAGTAAAAAGCAGGAGGTGATTAAAGATTTTAAAAAAGGATTTTTGCCAGTGATTTGGCCAGTGCTTGCAACATGCGCACTTATTTTGCCAGCCAACTTGTCTAATGCTTTATTAACAGGTGCTACCTCATTACTACTCATGTTTATTGGGCGTATTAGCATGAAACATATTTTACTCGTCATTGGCGTTGCATTAATTCCGGCTATTATGTTGGTATCAGCGGCAGTAATTACTTATACGGGAAAGGCCAAAGTAGACTATACGATTCCTATTAGTAAACAGGAAAAAGAAAAAGTAAAAGACAAAAGTGTTTTTGTGCGTGTGCAAACATGGATTAGTCGTATCCAAGACTTTATTTATGCCACCGATGCGCAAACACCGTATCAAGTGCAGCAAGCAAAAATTGCCATTGCCAATGGAGGCGTATTTGTAGGACTAGGTCCGGGCAATAGTAGACAACGAAATTTTTTACCGCAGGCCTATAACGATTTTATTTATTCCATCATTATTGAAGAGTATGGACTTTTAGGCGGCGCCTTTATGATATTTATTTACCTCGTTTTCTTATTTAGATGCATCCGAATATTTAGACGTTGTCCATTTGCCTTTGGTGCATTTTTAGCAGTGGGTTTAAGTTTTACGCTTGTAATACAAGCCATTGCCAATATGGCTGTTAACGTAAACTTGTTACCAGTAACGGGTGTAACGCTGCCGCTAGTGAGTATGGGCGGTAGTTCTTATTTATTTACCTGCTGTGCCATTGGTATTATTTTAAGTGTGGCCCGAAACGTAGAGCAAACAGAAGGAAAAATTGTTGATCCATTTGCAACACCAACTCCGGTGCCTGCTTCACCTTCAAATGCAATAGCATAAATGAAAATGAAAGCCATTATAGCAGGCGGTGGTACAGGCGGACATATTTTTCCGGCCATAGCCATTGCAGCAGCACTAGAAAAACAAGTGCCTGGTATTGAGCTGTTATTTGTTGGAGCAGCTGGTAAAATGGAAATGGAAAAAGTACCTGCAGCGGGCTATAAAATTATAGGTCTTACCATTGCAGGCTTTAACAGAAGCAATATTTTTAAAAACATTACCCTTCCTTTTAAATTAATCAAAAGCTTTTTTCAGGTTCGACATATTTTATCTTCTTTTAAACCTGATTTTGTGGTGGGCGTGGGTGGTTACTCTACTTTTCCAGTACTAAAAATGGCGCAGGCAAAAGGTATTCCTACATTTATCCATGAAGCCAATTCTTTTGCAGGCAAGTCTAACCAAATGCTTGCTAAAAATGCAACAGCTATTTTTACGGGAACAGCTGGTATGGAAACATTTTTTCCTGTAAACAAATTGTTTGTAACAGGTAATCCAGTACGAGCAAATATTATTGCAGCATCTCACACGCGTGAGGCTGCACATCATTTTTTTGGACTCAACCCAAATAAAAAAACAATACTCATTGTAGGTGGTAGCTTAGGCGCTAATTCTATCAATGAAGTAATCCATAATAACTTAGATGCTTTTGCAAGTTTAGACCTACAGTTAGTATGGCAAACGGGTAAAACAAGTGCTACCAAATATGCAAATGCAGCTACTAATTATAGCAATGTTTGGGTGGGTGCATTTATTGCAGAAATGGATATGGCTTATGCTGTTGCAGATGTTGTTATATCAAGGGCTGGTGCCATGTCGGTAGCTGAAATATGCGTGGCTGGTAAGCCAGCTGTTTTTGTGCCGTATCCATTTGCCGCCGAAGATCATCAAACGGCCAATGCCAATTATTTAGTTAATAATCATGCAGCGTTATTGGTACCAGATACACAAGCTGCTGCTACATTATTTAACACGGTAACTGCACTTGCACTTGACACTACGCAGCAACAAACATTTATTAAAAACTTGCAACCACTTGCGATTACAAATGCAGCAGAAGTGGTAGCAGCTAAAATACTTCAGTACCTACGTGCATAAACTAGATACCATAAAAAATATTTACTTCATTGGTATTGGAGGCATTGGTATGAGTGCGCTTGCGCGTTATTTTGTGTCAAAGGGTTGCACGGTTTCTGGATACGATAAAACACAAACGGTTTTAACGGAGTCATTAACGGAGCTTGGCATTAATATTCATTACGAAGACAACACTGGTTTAATAGATACAAAAGCAGATGTAGTGGTGTACACACCTGCGATTCCGGCATCACATACGGAGCTTAATTATTTTAGAGACAACGGTTACGAAGTTGTAAAGCGCTCCGATATATTAGGTTGGATTACTGAGGGTACTGTTAATATTTGTGTGGCAGGCACGCATGGTAAAACAACCGTAAGTACCATGGTGGCTCACCTCTTAAGAGATTCGGGCTACGGTTGTACTGCATTTTTAGGCGGTATAGCGGCTAATTACAATACTAACTTTTGGAGTAGTGAGAATAATGTTGTGGTGGTGGAGGCTGATGAATACGATAGAAGCTTTTTAAAATTAAATCCATCGGTGGCTGTTGTTACTTCTATGGACGCCGATCATTTGGATATTTATAAAACCGCCGAAGCATTTGAAGACGCTTTTGTAAGCTTTTCTGAAAAAGTAAAACCAGGCGGTCTCTTACTTGCAAAAAAAGGACTTGCGCGCGAAGCAAGTTTTAATACTTCTATATTAGTAACCTATAGTTTAAACGGAAACGGTGCTAGCATTTATGCAAAAGATATACATGTTGTAGATGGTGCATACCATTTTACAGTGGTAGGCCCTAGCTGGCAATTAGAGGAGATGGTGTTAAATATGGGGGGGCTACATAATATTGAAAATGCCTTAGTTGCGGTAGCAGTGGCGGTGCATTTGGGTATTGAGCCACAAAAAATTAAAGCAGCACTAGCAAATTTTGCGGGTGTTAAAAGAAGATTCGAATACCAAATAAAAACGGACGCTCAAGTTTTAATTGACGATTATGCGCACCATCCCGCCGAGCTTGCTGCACTTATAAGTGGCGTGCGTAGTTTATATCCAGCACAAAAATTAACCCTGGTATTTCAGCCGCATTTATTTAGTAGAACCCAGGATTTGTGTGACGGCTTTGCTGCTAGCTTAAGCGCCGCAGACGAGGTGGTATTACTTCCTATTTATCCAGCTAGAGAACTTCCTATCCCGGGCGTTACGTCAGAAATGATCATTGGAAAAATGACGAATAAAAATGTGGTGTTACTACAAAAAGAAGAGCTTGGCGCATGGGTAAAAACGGAGGTGCCTAAGCTTTTGGTAATGGCTGGCGCTGGAGATATTGACGTACTTATTAGAAACATCAAAAACGATTTAATACAATAACACGATGCGAAATTTACCTTGGAAAAAAATAATAATGCGTACGCTCTGGATCATGCTAGGGGTGGCTACCATGGTATTTTTTGTAATGGCCTGGCAGGAAAAGGATAAAAAAACAATCAAAGACATTCAGATACAAATTGCTGGCGAAGAAACCCAACTCTTTATCAATGAAAGAGATATTAAGGAGATGCTTAAAGCTGGTGGGCATATTATTGGAGCACAAATGTCTTCACTTAATTTAAGTGCCATCGAACAAACAGTAGCTGGTAATCCTTGGGTAAAAAAAGCTGAAATATTTTATACCAATAAGCAGGTGCTACATGTGCTAATTGAAGAGCGCATTCCGGTGGCCCGCATATTTACCCCTGGTGGCGCATCGTTTTACCTAGATTCTACAGGTCTTAGGTTGCCACTTAGTGAAAAAGTAGTGGCGCGTGTGCCTATGTTTACGGGCTTCCCATCGGATAGACCTATTTTATCAAAGCCGGATAGCCAGCTATTAAAAGAAGTGGTTGTGCTGGGTAAATTTTTAAATAGCGATTCTTTATGGGCTGCACAAATTGCTCAAGTGGACATTACGCCACAGGCAATTTTTGAACTGGTACCCGTAATTGGTGATCATATTATCACGTTAGGAAAACCTACCGATTTAGAGCAAAAGTTTTTGCGTTTGCAAACTTTTTATAAGCAGGCATGGATGCAAAAAGGTGTTCGATATTATGAGCGTATTGATATCCGTTACAAAGACCAAGTAGTAGCCATCAAACAGGGTACTGCAAAAGCCCAAATCGACTCGGCACAATCGGCGCTTTTAATTCAGGGACTCATGGCCCAGCCTGCACTTGACGCTGCTGCCGCCGCAGATTCGGTAGCCGCAAAAGCAGCTGCTGCAGCAGCAATACAACCAACTGCAAAAGTTACTGTCAAAGTTGTTGACACTGTGAAACAAAAAGCAGTTCTCAAACCGGTTATTAACATTAACAATAAAACTAAAATAGCTCCGTTAAACAATAAGGCTAAACAGAATTCTAAAACAACGAAAAAATCGAACAACTAAAACACACCGTTATGCATCACAATGAAGCACCGATCATTGTAGGTCTAGACATTGGAACTACTAAGATTGCCGCCATCGCCGGCCGTAAAAATGAGTTTGGAAAATTAGAAATCCTAGGTTTTGGACGCGCCAATTCAAGTGGCGTTCAGCACGGCCAGGTTCTAAACATCGACCAAACCATCAAAGCCATTCAGCAGGCTTTAGAAAATTGCTACGAAAGTAACCCAGAGTTAGAAGTAAGTGAAGTGTATGTGGGTATTGCAGGCCATCACATTAAAAGCTTGCAAACACGTGGCGATATTGTTAGACAAGATCCGGATACCGAAATTATGCGTTCGGAAATCGAATTCTTGATCAACAACCAACGTAAAACATTTATTCCTGCAGGAGATCAAATCATTGATGTGATTCCACAAGATTTCCATGTAGACAATAACCAAAATATTAAAGATCCAGTAGGGTACAACGGTGTTAAAGTAGGTGCCAATTTTCATATTATTACTGGAGATAGAAATGCCATCCGTAACATTAACAGAGCCGTAGAAAGAAGTGGCTTGAGCACCAAAGATTTGGTGTTACAACCACTAGCTTCTGCAAGTGCTGTAATGAGCGATATTGATATGGAAGCCGGTGTAGCAATCCTCGATATTGGTGGTGGTACTTCAGATTTAGCGGTTTTTAATGACGGTATTTTAAAGCATACCGCGGTGATTCCTTTTGGTGGCGAAAACATTACACACGATATCCGTATGGGTCTCGGTGTATTAAAAAGCCAAGCAGAAGCATTAAAAGTACAATTTGGTAGTGCACTTGCTGATGAGGCACAAGCCAATGCGTACATCACGATTCCTGGATTAAAGGGTATGCCTGCCAAAGAAATTAGTGTTAAAAATTTAGCACAAATTATTCAAGCGCGCATGAGTGAAATTTTAGATTTTGTTACCTATCATATTAAGCAAGTTGGTCTTGATACCCGCTTATTAAATGGTGGTATTATTTTAACAGGAGGTGGTTCTCAATTAAAGCACCTTATTCAATTAACAGAGTACACAACAGGGTTAAATGCAAGAATTGGTTTGCCAAATGAGCATTTAGCACCCAATCATATAGATGAACTCAAGAAGCCAATGTATGCTACTTGTTTAGGTCTTATCTTAAAAGGTTACGCCGATTATGACATGAAGCACAAAGAGTTTACTGAAACATTTAAACGTGTTGAAGTGCCTCGTGCTTTAAAAACAATTACTCCAGAGCCAGTAGTAGCGCCAGTTGTAGGCGAAGCTAAACCGGAGCCAGCACCTAAGCCAGTTAATGGAGAAAGCCGTGTTAAATTCTGGGAGAAATTTAAAAACAACTTAATCGATTTATTTAAAGAGGAAGACGAACTCTTAAATAAATAAAAACGAACCCTTAACGATACCCATTTCATTCTAATTTTCTAAACTCGTTTATATGATTCACTTCGATCTTCCTAAACAAAAATCTTCTATCATAAAAGTACTTGGTGTTGGTGGAGGCGGAAGCAACGCAGTTAACTTCATGTTTGATCAAAATATTGAAGGTGTTGATTTCATTATTTGTAACACAGACGCCAAAGCCATTGAGCAAAGTCGCATTCCCAATAAAATTCAGTTAGGACCACACCTTACACAAGGTTTAGGTGCGGGCGCAAATCCTGAAGTAGGTAAATTAGCTACCGAAGAATCGCTTGAAGAAATCAAGCGCATTTTAGAAGTGAATACTAAAATGGCTTTTATTACTGTGGGTATGGGTGGCGGAACTGGTACTGGTGGCGCACCTATCATTGCACAAATTTGTAAAGACTTAGGCATTTTAACAGTGGGTATTGTTACAACGCCTTTTGGTTTTGAAGGTCCGCGTCGTTTGCAACAAGCGCAAGAAGGTATCGAGCAGTTAAAGCCCCACGTAGACACGCTTCTAGTGATTAGCAATGATAAATTACGTATGCAATACGGTAATTTAAAAATGAAAGAAGCATTTGGTAAAGCAGATAATGTATTAGCAACTGCCGCTAAATGTATCACCGATATTATTAATAGTAGAGGTCATATCATTGTTGACTTTGCGGACGTTTGCACCGTAATGAAAAATGGTGGCGTAGCCATTTTAGGTAAAGCAGAAGTAGAAGGTGAAAATAGAGCACAACTTGCTATCGAAGAAGCTATTGCTTCTCCATTATTAAACGATAGCGATATCAAAGGTGCAAAATGGATATTAATTAATATCAATAGTGCTGAGGGTGATTACGAGTGCACCATGGATGAATTAGAAATTATCAATAACCACTTACGTATGCAAGCCGGAGAAGATACGGATGTAATTGTAGGTATGGGTTATGATAATACACTCGATAAAAAAATTGGTATCACACTTGTAGCAACTGGTTTCGAACATAAAGATCCATTTGCTAAAAGTCCAGTGAGTACTAAAGCGGTTCCACAAGAAGAAAAAATTGTAATGACATTGCAAACTGAGCAGCCTGCCCCAGTGCCTGCCATTACTTTTGTTGAGCCAGTAGTTGAGGCTGTTGCACCAGTTGTTGAAGTTGCTCCTGTAGTTGAGGCTGCTGCTCCAATTGTTGCGCCTGTTGCAGAAGTTCCTACGATGCAGTCACTTGTTCAACAATCTTTACCGCTTGAGCAAAACGATCCATTAACGCTTCGTCCAACTTTTACAGCACCTGTTGTAGAAGAGGAAGTTTATGTTGCTCCAGTTGTTGAAGCATATGTAGCTCCTGTAGTAGAAGCATACGTTGCGCCAGTAGAAACTCCTGTTGTAGAAGAACGCTTTGTACTTCAATTTGAATTAAGCCCAGAAATTACGGAAGAAGTGGTGCTACCAGAAGTAGAACCAGAAATTGTAACTCCTCCTGTAACTGCTTCAGAAGCTTTACTTCAATTTACTGTAAACGATACACCAACAGCGCCTGCATTTACGGGTACGATTTTAAATAAGCCTACCAATATTTATGCAGATGAAACAGTGGCATCAGCACCGGTAGTAAGTGTGCATGAAGTTGCTCCTATTCAAGAAGTTGCTGTTCAAGAATCAGTAGCACAAAATTTTGCTCCTGTGCAAGAAGTTGAGACCGCACAAGAAGTTGTGGTTCCTGTGGCACCAATTGCTGTAGGCATTGCATCATCTGTGGCGTATATCGCACCAAACCCAATGACCGCGCAACCTGCACCTGCAGCGCCTACCAAACAATCTTATAGAACTTCATTTGGCGAGTCGTTAAATGAATTAGAAGAAGATGCTGAATTAGGACTTTGCGATATGGAATTAATTGAAAAGCCTGAAATGGCTTCTTACAGTCAGGCTACCAATATGGCTGCACCTGCTTCATTTATTGATGACTCTATGTTTGATGATGCTGAAGAGCAAAAACGCAGAGCTGCAGAACGCATCCAAAAATTACGCAACCTATCATTTAATATGAGTGGTGGTGGCGCAGAGTCTGGTAGCGAATTTGACAATGTGCCTGCTTATGTTAGAAGAAACATGGAGCTTTTTGGAAGTACCCTTACCACTGTAGAAGATTTTTACAGTAAGTATACGGTAGGAAAAGACGATAAAGATCAAACACAAATATCAACGCTGAATACCTTTTTACACGGTAAGAAGCCCGATTAATAGCATTTAACTTTGTTTTAGCCTGGTGATTTTAGTTGTAGATCCCAACCTTTTGGTTGGGATCTTTGTTTATAGGTGTACAAGAAAGCTTAATTTACATATATGCCAAGCGTATTAATAACAGGAGGAACAGGACTTGTAGGAACAGCGGTAAAAGCATTACTCGAACAAAAGGGTTATGAAGTAGTTTTATTAACTAGAAGTAAAATACCCCTTAAAGGCCAAGCGCACTGGGATATAAATGCCGGAACCATTGACAGCACTGTTATTGCAGCAGCCGATTATATTATTCATTTGGCAGGCGCTGGTGTTGCAGACAAAAGATGGTCTGCTTCGCGCAAGCAAGAAATTTTAGATAGCCGTACAAAAAGTAGTGCACTACTTGTAAAAGCTTTACAAGAAACACCCAATAAAGTTAAAGCAGTAATTAGTGCATCGGCCATTGGATGGTACGGGCCTGATAACAATGATACACATAACAATGAGGGTGCAGCGCAAGGTTTTGTAGAAACTGACCCGTCTTATCCAGATTTTTTAGGTACTACCTGCGCCGCCTGGGAGGCGTCTATTGCACCTGTTACAGCCAACACCAATGGTTTGCAAAAGCGACTAGTATTTTTACGCACGGGTATTGTACTAAGTAAACATGGAGGTGCGTTAAAAGAATTTTTAAAACCACTAGCGGTAAGAATGGCTGCTGTTTTAGGAAACGGCAAACAAATGATTAGCTGGATTGATGTTAGAGATTTGGCAAAAATGTTTGTGTACGCGCTTGAAAATGAAAGCATCAGTGGTAGCTACAATGCAGTGGCACCAGCACCTGTAAGCAATAAAACACTTACCCAAACACTCGCAAAAGTATTGTATGGTAGTTTTTACATCACTACGTACGTGCCTAGTTTTGTATTAAAAATTATGCTTGGAGAAATGAGTATAGAAGTACTAAAAAGCACTACTGTGTCTGCGAAAAAAATACAAGATGCAGGTTTTGTATTTGATTATCCAGAAATTTCAAAAAGTTTGTCGACTCTCGATTTATAAGCTTTGTCCTTGATTTAATAGTTTTGCCCTCCAAAAAATTATAAATCTTTTTTACGGTGCATGAAAAAGCAGAAAGCCCAGATTGCTGTTGTAAGAAGTAGTGATAGTGCTATTTGTGATGGCACTTCAGACAAAGATTTTTCGTAAGCCGTTTTTATATCTTTTCCAAACCTACCTATAAACGCAGGTGCCACAATCATGCGGTCTGAAATTTCAAAAGGCAAGTAACGTCCAATATCGCCACCTATTTTTTCAGCTTTCATTTTTATATAACCAGTGGCAATATTTTCTACAATGAGGTAGTAAAATAAAAATATCCCTAGTGCTATAAATGCTTTTTTTATCAGATAGCCTAGTAAAAAAGCAATAGTAAGTTGCGCAAAGGTTTGTAAGAAAAAGAGTCCAATATAATACGATTGATCCCAAATTTTAGTGGTGTCAAATGTGCTGGCATAGATGCTAAAACCAATGGCAACAAGGGTATACAGGATGGTGGTGATACCACTTACAATCAGTACATCCATAAGTTTACTAGTCATAAATTGACGTCTAGTCCAGCCATCAATGATGTTTTGACGTTGTGTTTTGTACTGATACTCGTTGGTTACCAGCATGATCACTAATATAGAAGGGAGAATAACAAAAAACGAAGAAATATACGCTACCGTATGCCAGGTTTCAGGAAATGCGAAGGGATTGCCCAATAACATTTTAGCCAGCATGTCGGTACCTTTTTGTGTTGTAATGTTTAGGTACACATTATAAAACATGAGGTTGGCAGCAGGGTAGGTAAGTAGCACAATAATGAGCATCGCCCAAAACGCGGGATACTTTTTTATTTTAAGCCATTCTATTTGAAGTAATGAAAACATATGGTTAGCGTTAGTCGTTGGTTAATTCAAAAAATTTAGTTTCTAAACTTTTCTTTTTCAGTTGTAATTGTTGCAGCGTAATGCCTTTTTCAAAACAGTATTTATTAATACTTTCTAATTGAGCCGTGCCAATCGGATAAAATAATTGCAAGCAATTGTCATGCTTTTTTACTTTAGAAAAACCGCCCATCAATTCAATAGTATTTAAAAGTGCATCGTTATTAGATGCGGCAATTTCAACAATATCTTCTTGTGCGAGCACTTCATCTACAGGGCCTGCCGTTAATAGGGTTCCTTTTTTTAAGATGGCCACATGCGTACAAACCTTTTCAACTTCGTCAAGTAAATGGCTGGCCATAATAATGGTTTTGCCAGATGCTGCTAGCGATTTTATGAGGTCTCTAATTTCGGCAATACCTACTGGATCTAATCCGTTGGTAGGCTCGTCAAACACAAGTACATCAGGGTTTCCAAGCAATGCGGCACCAATAGCAAGGCGCTGTTTCATGCCTAAACTATAGCTGCTAAACTTACTTTTTTTGCGTTCTGCTAATTTTACAATTTCAAGTACCTTATCAATGTCTGCGCTGTCGCCTCTTCCACTAATGGCTTGTGTAATTTTTAAATTATCTACCGCCGATAAGTAATGATAAAAATTAGGTGTTTCAAGTAAAGACCCAATTTGTTTTCTGTTATTGGTTTGTGGTGTATTACCAAACCAGCTAAACTTTCCGGTGTCAGCGTGGAGTACGTCTAAAAGAATACTGAGAAGTGTTGTTTTACCACTGCCGTTAGGCCCTAGTATGCCAAACACTGCACCAGCGGGTACTTCAAAACTTACAGCATCAAGCGCAGTAAGTTTACCGTAGTTTTTTGAAACACCGGTAATCGTTAAAATTGGATGCATAGACTAAATTAATTTCTGATGGGTCTACCGCTTTTTAAAACACTTTGAATACGCTCAAGTGTTTTTTTCTCGCCGCATAAACTTAAAAAAGCTTCACGTTCTAAATCTAGTAAATATTGTTCAGATACAAGGCTTTGCTCACTAAGGTCGCCACCGCACATCACATAGGCAAGTTTTTTAGCTACTACGGCGTCATGCGCAGTTGCATAGCCTGCTTTTTGCATGCCATTGATACCTGCTAAAAGTGCGCCTAGCGCAGATCTTCCTAGTACTTTTACATCTTTGCGAATAGTAGGCATGGTATAACCCTGTGCGTGTAAATCAAGCACCGCCGATTTTGCAGTTGCAATACGGCGTCCAATATTCATGACTGTTTGATCCTGTCCTTTTCTTAAAACGCCCATCTCAAAAGCTTCTGCAGCAGAGGTTGCAACCTTTGCAGTAGCGATGGATAAGAATCTATTTTTAAGGGTAATGGTTTCTGGTTCTTCGTCGTGCATTTCATCGCCAGCGCGTAACACAAATTCTTTGGTGCCACCACCGCCCGGAATTAATCCAACGCCAAGTTCTACAAGACCTATATAGGTTTCTGCAGCAGCGCATACAACATCTGCGTGTAAGCTCATTTCGCAGGCGCCACCAAGCGTTAGCGCGTGTGGCGCAACAGCTACGGGTATACTAGAATACCGCACGCGCATCATGGTGTTTTGGAACATTCTGATGGCCATGTCTAGTTCGTCATATTCCTGCTCAATAGCTAGCATAAAAATCATTCCAACGTTAGCACCCGCACTAAAGTTGGGGCCATCGTTGGCAATTACAAGTCCATTAAATTTTTCTTCAGCTATATTAATGGCTTTGTTGAGTCCTTCGAGTACTTCGCCACCAATGCTATTCATTTTTGAATTCCACTCAAATCCTGCAATACCATCACCAATATCATATAAACGGCAAGCACTGTTTTTCCAAACAAGTTGGTCGGCTTTATTTTTTAATACTAAAAATGCATCACCACCTGGAAGCGCTTTATAAGAACCCGATGCTACATCGTAACAAAGTTTCTTTCCGTTTTCTACCTTGTAAAAACTGGTAATACCACTCGCTAGCATGGTATCTACCCATGGGGCAACCGCATGGCCAGCGGCTTTCATGGCTGCTACCGTTTTGGCAACACCAAGTGTGTCCCAACTTTCAAAAGCACCAATTTCCCAACCAAAGCCCGCCATCATAGCGTCGTCTACACGGTAGAGTTCGTCACTAATTTCTGGAATGCGGTGAGAAATATATGAGAACAAACCATAATGAAATGCTTTGTAAAAATCGCCAGCTTTATCTGGTGCTGCTTGTAATAATTGAAGTCTTTGTTTTAAATCATCAATTGGTTTTGCAGCCTCTAGGCTTGCAAATTTTGCTTTTTTACGCGCTACGTATTCGAGTGTTTGTAAATTAAGCGTTAGTATTTCTTTACCCGCTTCTGATTTTATTTTCTTAAAAAATCCTTGTCCTGTTTTATCACCGAGCCAGTTATTAGCAAGCATTTTTTCTAACCAACTTGGAATGGTAAAAATAGCACGCGCTTCGTCGTTAGGGCAATTGTCTGCAACGCCTTTAGCAACTTTAACAAGGGTGTCAATGCCCACTACATCGGCAGTTCTAAATGTTGCAGATTTTGGACGTCCAATAATAGGTCCGGTAAGTGCTTCAATTTCATCGATGGTGAGGCCTAGTTTTTCCATGCTATTAAAAATGAGCATGATGCTAAAAACCCCGATACGATTGGCGATAAAGGCAGGCGTGTCTTTACAATGCACTGTTGTTTTACCTAAAAATAAATCACCATATTCCATTAAAAAGTCTACCACTTCAGAACTGGTATGTGGTGTAGGAATAATTTCTAATAAACGCAAGTAGCGTGGTGGATTAAAAAAGTGTGTTCCACAAAAATGTTTTTTGAAATCTTCAGATCTTCCTTCAGCCATTAAATGAATGGGAATACCAGAAGTGTTAGAAGATACAAGTGTACCTGGCTTTCTATATTTTTCTATTTTTTCGTACATCATTTGTTTGATGTCGAGACGTTCCACAACTACTTCAATGATCCAATCTACACCCGCTATTTCTGGTAAGTTATCGTCAAAATTTCCGGTCGTAATTTTTTTAGCCGTAGCTTTTGTATAAACAGGTGAGGGGTTGCTTTTTAATGCAGCTTGTAAAGCGTCGTTTACGAGTTTGTTGCGTTCCTGCGGTTTGGTACTTTCTGTGGCTTCTTTTGGAACCATATCAAGTAGTAAAACGTTTACACCAATACCTGCAAAATGACACGCAATGCGGGAGCCCATTACACCGCTTCCTAAAATGGCAACTTTCTTAATACTACGCTTCATAAAAATGCTTTCCGTAAAATTAGTTAGTTATGCAACTATTTTAATCAAGGGGGCCAACTATTTTTTCAACATACCTGTATTTTGGGCCTTGATGGAGCATATTTACCTTTTAACCATTTTAGACCTAAATTGCCCCTCAATCAGTTATTTTTGTATTCTATGGAAGTGACACCCCAATTAATTGACCAATTAGCCCATTTATCGAGGCTTTATTTTTCCGATGAGGAAAAGGCTTCGGTACAGCAGGACCTGCAAAAAATGGTGGCTTTTGTGGAGCAATTAAACAAGGTAGACAACACGGGTGTGGAGCCATTACTGCATATGGGTGGGGCAGTAAATGTGTTACGTGAAGATGAAGTGAAGCAAACAATAACCAGAGAGGAGGCGCTTTCCAATGCACCGGACGCCAACGATCAATATTTTAGAGTACCAACGGTTATAAAAAAATAAACAACCTATGTCTGAAGCAATTATCAAGTTAGAGGAAATTAAAAAAAATTACTACATGGGTAGTCAGGCTATTACCGTTTTAAAAGGTATTACCCTCGATATTTTCAAAAACGAATATGTAGCCCTCATGGGTCCGTCAGGTAGTGGTAAATCTACCCTCATGAACATACTGGGTTGTTTGGATTCTCCAACCGGAGGCCGTTATATTTTAAATGGCAAAGACGTAAGTAAAATGCTGGACGATGAACTGGCAGAAGTGCGTAATTCAGAAATCGGATTTGTATTCCAACAATTTAATTTATTACCCCGTCTAACTGCTGCAGAAAACGTAGCCCTTCCTTTAATTTATGCCGGTATCTCTAAAAAAGAACGTATCGAAAGAGCGCTCGAAGCGCTTGATAAAGTAGGCTTAGCTGATCGTAGCCACCATAAATCAAATGAGTTAAGTGGAGGTCAAATTCAGCGTGTGGCCATTGCCCGTGCCCTTGTAAACAATCCGGCAATTTTACTTGCCGATGAACCTACTGGTAACCTCGATTCAAAAACTTCTGTAGAAGTCATGGAAATTTTTGGAAAAATTAGGGCGGCAGGTAATACAGTGGTGCTTGTAACTCACGAAGAAGATATTGCTGCTTATGCCCACCGCGTGGTTCGTTTGCGCGATGGTCTAGTAGAAACAGATACCACTAAATAATCTTTTATTTTTTTGAACTTTTCGGTCTTTTGTTTGTTAACGAAACAAAGACAGTAATAGCGCTATGGCACAAAAGATATACACAAAAACAGGAGATTTAGGTTTAACCTCATTAATAGGAGGTACTAAAGTGCCCAAAAGCAATTTAAGAATTGAAACTTACGGAACCGTAGATGAACTTAACTCATATATTGGGTTGGTGTCAGATATGTTTGCGCACGATCATACCCGCATTTTATTAAAAGAAGTGCAAGACCGTTTGTTTACGGTAGGGTCTTCACTAGCATGTGATCCGGACAAAGAGCCGCTCATGAAAATCCCTGATTTAAAAGAAGAAGACATTGCTTTATTAGAGCGTGAAATTGACGCTATGAATGAAGTACTTGTGCCTATGAAATCATTTATTATTCCGGGTGGTGATGTTGCTGTTTCTCATGCGCACGTTGCAAGATGTATTTGCCGTCGAGCAGAAAGAGGTTGTGTTAACCTAATCGAAAATGAATTATTTGTAGATCCACTTGTAATTAAATACCTGAACCGTTTATCGGATTATTTATTTACGTTGGCGCGCTTTATTTCACATACCAATGGTGCTCAAGAACTAGCCTGGAAGCCACGCGTATAAGTTTTAGATAATTTTATTGAGGTTCTACAATATGTCCGTCTTTCATGTGAACGACACGGTCACTCATTTTTGCGAGCGCTTCATTGTGCGTTACAATTAAAAATGTTTGACTCATTGTTTTTTGTAAATGCAAAAACAGTTCGTGTAACTCCTGTGCATGTTTACTATCTAAATTTCCAGTAGGCTCGTCTGCAAAAACAATATCCGGATTGTTAATGAGTGCTCTTGCTACTGCAACTCTTTGTTGTTCTCCACCCGATAGCTCCGATGGTTTATGCGAAGCTCTATCTTGTAGTCCTAATATTTTTAAAAGTTCAAGTGCTTTATCTTCTAATTCTTTTTTGTTGGTGCCCGCAATCCATCCTGGAATACATACATTTTCAAGTGCTGTAAACTCCGGTAATAAATGATGAAATTGAAACACAAAACCAATATGTTGGTTTCTAAATTTTGCCAGTTCCTTTTCTTTTAAAGTATCGATACGCTGGTTATTGATCCAAATTTCACCCGAATTGGCTTTGTCTAAACTGCCCAAAATATGGAGTAAAGTGCTTTTTCCTGCCCCAGATGAGCCAACAATACTTACGATTTCCCCCTTATTTACAATAATATCTACGCCTTTTAGCACCTGAAGGTCGTTGTAATTGCGGGTAATATTAGTTGCTTTTAGCATGGATATGAGTGTGTTATACAGGATTGAAGGCCTTATTGCTCCAACAAACCTACATTAGTACGGGTTAAATTTAGCGAATATTAATAATTTGTTTACAGCTGGTGGGCAACTCCAATTTGGTAATTTGATAGATACGGCTACATTTGCAAAAATATTAAACACTGCATTATGTTTTGGACTTTAGAATTAGCCAGTTATTTAGAAGAGGCTCCTTGGCCTGCTACTAAGGACGAATTGATCGATTATTCTATCCGTAGCGGTGCGCCGATTGAAGTAGTTGAAAACCTTCAAGAACTAGAAGAAGAAGGTGATGTATTCGAAAGTATCGAAGACATTTGGCCAGACTATCCTAGTCAGGACGACTTTATGTTTAACGAAGACGAATACTAGAACGTAGCCCATGATACTTGATGAGCTTACGCAACTAAATAAATATGTAAAGGTCCACCCCAGATTTGAGGTGGCCTTTGCTTATATATTAGATACCAATTTCGATAACATGCCGGAAGGCAAGTACGAAGTGGATGGTAAAAATATTATTGCCATTATTGCAGATGGGCCCGGCGTTTCTATTTTAGAATCTTGTGCAAGTTTTGAATGTCACAACACATACATTGACATTCAAGTTTGTTTTAGTGGTATTGAAACTGTGGGTTGGAAATCACGTAGTACCTGCCTAGAACCCAGGGGTGAATACGATGCAAAAAGCGACGTCTTATTTTTTGAAGACGCTCCCGATCATTTCTTTAAACTACACGCTGGTCAGTTTGGAATATATTTTCCAGACGACGTACACGCACCCATGATAGGTGAAGGAAAAATCAGAAAACTAATCTTAAAAGTTAAAGTAGACTAAGCTAGCTTTTCTTAAACGTAAGTTTAAAATAAAGCAGAATTAGTGACAATAGCATTACAATAGCGTTAGCGGCTATAACCGGTCCGCTGCCTGTGCTAATGCCGTAATAGAGCCATATAATGGTACTAAGTACTACAATGAGTATCATATAAATACTTAAATCGCCTACACTCTTTGTTTTATATGCCTGCCATACCTGTGGCATAAAAGTAATGGCACTTAAAAAGGCCCCGATATAACCGATAATTTCGTTCATAAGATTTGTATGAGTTGTCTTTTAGACTTGTGCGTTAGAATTGTCTTTGCGATTATTCTTGGATGCCTAATTTTTGCATTACTTCATTGCTTACGCCTGTCATAGAAAAACCTCCATCATGGAATAGGTTTTGCATAGTAACCATACGTGTAAGATCGGAAAATAAAGTAACACAGTAATTAGCACAATCCTCGGCAGTTGCATTACCTAATGGTGCAATGGCGTTTGAGTAATCGTAGAAATCGCCAAAGCCTTTGATACCAGTACCTGCAGTGGTTTTAGTTGCCGACTGAGAAACGGTATTGATACGTACCTTTTTTTCTAGACCATAATGGTAACCAAAACTACGCGCGATAGATTCAAGCATTGCTTTAATGTCAGCCATGTCAGTATAAAAAGGGAAGGTTCTTTGTGCTGCCATATAAGAAAGTGCAACAACGCTGCCCCACTCATTAATCGCATCTAATTTTTTTGCTACCGATAACATTTTGTGAAATGACATAGCAGAAACGTCGATGCCTTTCATAAAATAATCGTAGTTAGACTCGGTGTACGGAACATTTTTTCTGATGTTCACGCTCATGCCAATTGAGTGCAGTACAAAATCAATTTTACCACCGAGTACTTCTTGAGATTCTGTAAATAATTTTGTTAAATCTTCGATGCTAGTAGCATCGGCAGGGATAATTTTTGAATTAGTAGCCTCTGCTAATTTATTGATCTCACCCATGCGCATAGCAATAGGTGCGTTGGTTAATACAAATGTTGCGCCTTCTTCGTGTGCTTTTTCAGCCACTTTCCAAGCTATAGAATTAGCGTCTAATGCGCCAGTGATAATACCTCTTTTCCCTTTTAATAAGTTGTAAGCCATAGTTTGTTGTTTACGTATCGTAAAAGTAAATAAAATAGATTAAATGACCCTTATTCTTCCACCATTTCTGTGGCAGTAGCCATAGCGGCTGGTGTAGGCTGTTCGCCACTGAGCATTTGAGCAATAGCGTTAATGCGCTCCTCTTTGCTGAGGCGCTTAATATGTGTTGCAATACCGCTTTCTTTACTTTGCTTGTATACAAAGTAGTGTGCGTTTGCTTTTCCTGCAATTTGAGGCTGGTGTGTGATGCAAATAATTTGACGACTAGCCGCTAAACCCTGCATAATAATGCCCACTTGTTTTGCAGCTTCACCAGAAATACCCGTGTCAATTTCATCAAAAATAAGCGTAGGTAAATTAACCGATGTTGCCACCAGCGATTTGATGCAAAGCATAAGCCTACTCAATTCACCACCACTCGCCACTTTTTTAATAGACTCGTATTTACCACTTTTATTGGCGTCAAATAAAAATTCGATTTGATCTGTACCAAAAGCGTTAAGATTCGTATTCGTAATACTTACTTGTATGCTTGCATTAGGCATGCCCACTTGTGCAAGTAAAGCGTTCACAGATTTTTGTAAAGGAGCGGCCTGCGCTTTTCGTGCAGCAGAAATTTTTGCCGCAATTTCGGTGGCAGCAGTAAGTGTTTCTTTTTCCTGTTTGGTATGCGCAGCAATAGCGTCATCAATATTTTGAACCGCTAATAATTTTTCGGATAATGACGCCCAAATGTCTAAGAGTTCCTGTGTAGTAGTAACGCTATGTTTTTTTAATAATTTAAAACCAGCAGCCATACGCTCGTTAATGGTATGTAAACGTTCTTCGTTGGTAGAAATGGTATTTTCTAAACGCGAAAGTTCCGATGCAATGTCCTGAAGTTCTATATGGGTAACTTGTAAACGGTTAATGAGTTCCGAAACGCCCTCATGCACACTGGTAAAGGGTTGTAGCTGTTGTAGCATTTGCTTCACCACACTTACAACCGGTGTTTCGGCGTAGGCGAGGGCATGACTGGTTCCAGCAAGCGCTGTTTTAATGCCTTCGGCATTGTTTAAAAGCACAAGCTCCTGTTCCATGAGTTCCAGTTCATTCGCTTGAAGTTGTAACTCTTCAAATTCATCTAATAAAAACTGGTTGTAATCGGCTTCTTTGGTGAAGGCTTCTTTTTTTGCAAGCAGCGCAGCTAATTTTTTTTGTGCCGATAAATAAGCCTGGTAACTATTTGTAAAAGATTGTAATAAATTTTCGTTTCCAGCAAGTGCATCAATAACGGTACGCTGAAAATCGGTACTACCTAATTCGAGTGTATCAAATTGTTGGTGCAGATCTACTAGTAACGACGCCACGCCACGCAGTGTTTGTAAACTTGCAGGCGTGTCATTAATAAACGCCCTTGATTTACCGTTTGGAGCAATTTCTCTACGCAGCACTAGTTCCGAATGGTCAATGTCCATGTCTTCTTCTAGTGATTGTAAATAAGTGGTAACCGCTTTGTTATTTGTGATAGAAAAATAACCTTCTATAAAACATTTTTTTTCTTTGCTAACAAGGCTGCTGCTATCGGCGCGCTCTCCTAAAATTAAACTGAGTGCACCCATCAAAATACTTTTACCAGCACCTGTTTCGCCGGTAATAATATTAAGTTTATCAGAGAAATCAATTTCGATTTCATCAATGATCGCATAGTTTTTTATGTGGAGCTTTGTTAGCATAGTTCTAATCTGCTGCAATTTAGGTAAAACAAACTATTTGCAGCGCGCAATACCCGCTTTGGCGCGTTGGTCCAACGAGTTTTTGTAGCTATGTTCTTCCATAGATAAGCACTGCTCGTAAAAAGAGATGGCTTCTAGTTTTTGACCGCGCTTTTCAAGTATTTGCCCTGCCTGCAGCGCAGCCCTCGCGGCAAAATATGCCGTTTGATTGGCGCCTAATTGAATGGTTTGTTTGTAGTAGGTAATGGCTTCTGAGTCTTTACCCATGTCTTCATAAATGCGGCCAATACGGTATACATATTCTAGTTTATCGAGTGGGCTTGTAAACAATGCTTGCTTGCCTTGTAAAATTGCAAGTGCTTCTTTGGTATAACCACCATCGGTTAGCAGCCTCGCCTTAAGTAGCAGGGGGTTAGGCCAAACACCCGTTTTAGCATCTTTTAATGCTTGTTTGTCTGCGTCCGTGTCTGTGCCGCCGCGCAAAAAAATTTGCTTGCGCGCCGCCTCGGCGGCGCGCATATCGCCCTTCAAAAAATTTGCCCAGCTCAGTTTTTGAAGCGCGTCTTTAATGTAAAAATTGCCTTTAAATTGCTCGCTGTATTTGGTCAATAGCGGCGTCGCACCGTCTAAATCGAGTGCATACAGTTTTGCGCAGCCCAGTTCAAAATCCCAAAAGGGTAGGGATAAATAATCGGCGCTTTTATTTCTGTTTTCAATAATGTTTTTTGTTTCGATACTTGCTTTGTGGTTGAGCGCTAAGTTGGCAGCAGTCCAGGCGTGTAAATGATTGTTAACGAGGTCCAGCTTTTTGTCTTTGATAAAAGCCAGCGCTGCATCTTTTTCATTTTGCAAATGAAAAAGCAGGTAGGGGTATATAAAATGTGATTCGGGACTAAATAATTTGGCCCACACATCGGTACCGTTTGCAAAATTTGCAACAAGCGCCATGCCTTGTTTTTGTGAGCCGCGCATGCCTAGTAAATTGGTTAGCCACTGATAGCCTTTGGGCACCGTGCCCACAATACCTTGGAGTGCGCCATAGAGTAAATCATCACCGGTAAAGGCAGGGAATTTTTTGTGGTTTTCTTCGGCAAGCAT
>JAOASV010000249.1 GCA_030158535.1 Sediminibacterium sp. | reverse complement strand
TGATAGCCCTTACGCATGTCTGCGTATTCATAGGTATTGGCGCCATCAAACATAAATAAACCATGACTATCATATGGGAAATGCGAAGGCACCCAATCCAGAATTACGCCAATTCCTGCTTGGTGAAAGGCATCTACCAAAGCAGCAAATTCTTGCGGATTACCAAACCTCGATGTAGGTGCGAAAAAACCGACTCCTTGGTATCCCCAACTACCATCAAATGGATGCTCCATCACAGGCATAAATTCCACATGTGTAAAACCCATCTCCTTCACATAGGGTACCATTAAGTCAATCAGCTGTGTATAAGAATTATAACTATCCTCATTCGTTTTATCTGGTCGCATCCAACTAGCCAAATGCACTTCGTACACTGAATAAGGTTGGTCTGTTCTATTTTTAATCTTCCTGTCTTCTAGCCATTGTTGATCCTTCCATTGATATACCGTTGGCCATGTAATTGAAGCGGTCAGTGGTCTTAGTTCCCAATAATGTGCAAATGGATCCCCCTTATCTAATATCATGCCTTTATAGCCATGTATATGGTATTTATACACTTCGCCCTGTCCAATATTTGGAATAAAACCTTCCCATATACCTGAGGACTCTAGCCTTACTTTTAAGGGATGTGCTTCATTGCTCCAGTCATTGAAATTGCCTTTTACAAATACCGCAGTCGCATTAGGTGCCCAAACACTAAAATAAGTACCCTGTACTCCTAATACTTCAATTTGCTTATTACCAAATAATTGATATAAAGTGGAATGCGTGCCATGTTGAAAAGCATGAATATCCTCCTCTGAAAAAAGAGAATAATTCCATACCGCTTGCGCAGTATCTACAAAATGTATGGCTTCGTATTTTGACATGTTTATTTGGTTAATTCTATTACCTGCATCGTCAATGCAGGTATATTGAATTGTTGAGCAATGGTGCTACCTGAAACTACTTCTTTTCCACTAGAAAAACCATTGGTTCTTTCTTTGTAATCATTAAAATCAATATTTCGTTCTTGTTCACTCGTGTTCATCACGCACATTACAGTTTGATTTTCATCATATCTGAAATAAACATAAAGCCCTTCATTAGGTAAATATTGCATCATCTTCCCTTTTGTAATGGCAGTAGATGATTTCCTAAACTGTCCCAATTTTTGCGTGTATGAAAGCATATCTAACTCCGCTTCCGTTAAACCATTTTTATTGAACGCATTCTTTTTGTCCCCCTCCCATCCACCTGGGAAGTCCAAACGCACCCATCCATCCGGATTCGAAATACCCTTCATTAAAACTTCTGTACCATAATACAATTGCGGGATTCCTCTGCAAGTCATTAGCCATGCCATGCCCATTTTGACTTTCGGGATACTTTCTCCAACTTGAGATAGGATTCGCGTCATATCATGATTGTCCAAAAAGATCACATTGCGTGAGGGGTCTTTATACAGGAAATCATTGGATAAAGTATTGTATAATTTACTTACGCCTTCCATCCAGCCAAATTTTTCATTCAGTGCTGGTTGGATGCCATATAATAA
>JAOASV010000248.1 GCA_030158535.1 Sediminibacterium sp. | reverse complement strand
AAATGGCTCTGTATAAAATGCATTTTCAAAATAACCTGCTGCATTCCAACTATCTACAAATAAAACCGACTCTGTTTTAATGGCAGATGGGTTAAATGTTTTATCCTTACCCCAATCATAACTAATGGTACCATCTGCATTTTTAATAAAGTATTGATAGCTAACGCTTTCATCTACAATATCTTTAGCAACAAATGGTATAGTAAGATTCCAATAATTTTCATTTAAATACGTAAGCGGAACCGCTTTTTCGATGTCGTTGTTTCCTAAAAGTGGATGATTACCAACAACATATATAATTTGACCAAACTGGGTTTTAAACCGTAATTGAAATACCAAGGTAAAGCCAATAGCCTTCTTTGAAACAAGGCTATACGTAGATGTTGCATCTACCTTTTTATGCATGAGGGTATCCAAATTCTTTTCCTTGGCCAACACAATCGTTTTATTGCTCGCTAAATTAATAAACAATGTGTAATTATCACACAATAGTTCCAAAAATTTAACCGATTATCATGTCAGCCCCTTTTTGGGCAATCATAATGGTGGCGGCGTTGGTATTACCAGAAACAATGGTTGGCATAATAGATGCATCTATAACGCGCAAATTGGCAATACCATGCACTTTAAGCTCATGATTTACAACCGCTTGAGCATCATTACCCATTTTACAGGTTCCTACCGGATGATAGAGGGTTTCAAGGGTTTTATTGATATGATCTTCTATTATTTGATCAGTGGCTGGAGGTGCAGGAAGTAGCATTTCGCCATCTCTAAAAGCGTCAAAAGCACCTGCATGAAGTACTTCGATAGCTTTACGCATTCCTTTTACAAGTAAGGCTCGATCATCTGGGTCAGATAATGGATTCAGTGCAATACTTGGCGGCTCCGAGGGGTTAGATGACTTTAATTTAATTTGACCCCTACTTTTTGGATGTAAAATAATGGACATGATAGAAAATCCACTGTATGTAGGATACGTATTAACATTATATATATCTGTAGAATAATCGGGCTTTACCGTCAAAGGCACAAAATGAAACTGAACATTAGGTTGCCCTTCTCCAAAACTACCATCTTCTTCTAATTTAAAAAACGCATTAGCCTCTAGCGGACTATTGGAAAGCGGCCCCGTTTTAAATAAAATGTGCTGAAGACCCGCTATGCCCATTTTAATTGGCTTGAGTAAGTCATTACCGGTGGGCACCGTTGCTAGTGCACTTGCCCCACTCCATACATGATCTTGTAAATTTTTTCCAACACCTGGCAAATGCGTAACAGCTAAAATACCATGTTTTGACAATTCATTTTTATCACCAATACCAGACAACATTAAAATTTGTGGAGATTGAATCGCCCCCGCTGCAACAATTACTTCTTTGTTGCAATTGTATATTTCTGTTTGACCATTTTTATTTTTCACCTCCACACCTACTGCAACACCTGACTCTAGCAACACACGTTTTACATAAGTATGCGTTAATACAATTAAATTTTTTCTTTTTATAATGGGTTTTAAAAATGCAGCCGCCGTACTATGA
>JAOASV010000247.1 GCA_030158535.1 Sediminibacterium sp. | reverse complement strand
GCATTACTCATGAATACATTAACTTAGTCAATCAATATTTAACATGGTGTCCATTTTATTAGTGCTGTTTGTAGTTGGTTATATCGCCATTACATTAGAGCACAATATTCAAATTAATAAATCTGCAACAGCGCTTATTACAGCAGTGCTTTGTTGGACGCTCATTGTGCTCAATGCCGACAATAAAGAAATTGTGGTAGAATCCCTTACGCATCATTTAAGTGCGATAAGTGAAATCGTATTTTTTTTACTAGGCGCCATGACCATAGTGGAGTTAATTGACGCGCATGATGGATTTCAAAATATTGCGGAAGCCATTAAAACCACCCATAAAACAAAGCTTGTTTGGCTTATTGCGCTTATTACTTTTTTCTTATCGGCGGTACTTGATAATCTTACAACTACGATTGTAATGATTTCAATTTTAAACAAGTTAATTCAGGATAAAAAAGTGAAGTGGCTACTGTTAGGCCTTGTTATCATTGCATCCAATGCAGGTGGTGCCTGGAGTCCAATAGGAGATGTTACGACAACCATGCTTTGGATTGGCGGTCAAATAACACCCTTAAATATTGTTAAGCAGGTATTTTTTGCCAGTTTAGTGAGTATGGCAGTTCCTACAATCATTGTAAATTATTTAATTAAAGGACCCATTACTTTAAAGCCTGTTATTGAAAATAATTTAAACTTTAACTCAAACGCTTTTGAGCGAAACCTCAT
Organism: Sediminibacterium sp.; assembly: GCA_030158535.1. GTDB lineage: Bacteria > Bacteroidota > Bacteroidia > Chitinophagales > Chitinophagaceae > Sediminibacterium. The sequence goes on along the minus strand of JAOASV010000247.1, from coordinate 5,899 downwards.
TTTTTATGTTGGCATAGGCTGCTTACTTTTTGTGCCCATATTTAAAACCTTTACCCATTTACCGCCGTATATGGGTATGCTACTTTGTTTAGGTATTATTTGGGTTGTTACCGAACTATTGCATAAGAAAAAGGCAGATGATGAAAAAGGTGTTTTGTCAGTAAATCATGCCATCCGAAAAATTGATACCCCTAGTATTTTGTTTTTCTTCGGAATCCTAATGGCTATTGCCTCTTTAGAATATGTGGGTGTTTTGCCTCAAATGGCTGCTTATTTAAACAGTAGTATTGGAGATATCAATCTTGTAGCCATTGCCATTGGACTTTTATCTGCGGTATTTGATAACGTTCCACTCGTGGCTGCCTTACAAAGCATGTATTCACTAGAGCAGTATCCGCAAGACCATTATTTTTGGGAGCTATTGGCCTACACGGCAGGTACAGGTGGATCTTGTTTAATTATTGGATCTGCGGCTGGTGTAGCTGTTATGGGAATTGAAAAAATTGATTTTTTCTGGTACCTCAAAAAGGTAAGTTGGATTGCGCTACTAGGATTTTTAGCTGGCGCTGCCGTATTTATGTTGCAGCATGCTTATTTATAAGCACCAGTTAATTACCCGTTAGAATCTCAAACTTGCTTTTTGGTCTTAACTTGTCTTGCCAGTTAAAGCTTTTGAGTTTGAGCTCATCATGGTTGGTTTTACCGCGCATGGGTAGGAGTCCACCTTCTAAATTATTAATGAATTTTACGCGCTTAGGTTTGCCATCCGTAAAGTTAATCTCAATTAAGTCGCAGCTGTTTTTATTGACGCCCACAAAACCTTTTTGTTCGTCCTGGGCGTAGTAGATATTTTCGGCGCTTCCTTTGGCAGTTAAAAAATGAACTTGTCCAGTACTATCAAATAAAGCGTTAATGCTATTGCCCCTTACTTGGTTAAAATAATTACTACTATCTACTTTACTAATGCTTAATGCGTTTTCAAAAACGTATAAACGCTCTGGTTTTTTGTTTTTCAAAAATAAATATATGGTATCGCCACTAATTTGATTTTCCTGTGCCCATATGATAGGATTGTTAAAGAGTCTAAACACAGAGTCTGATCCTGAAAAAAACAAACTATCACCAACCGCTTGTAATGAGTCGGAAAATATTTTCACATTTTTATACGCTTCAAAATATTTTAGAGTACTATCAACAGATGGAGTGGGTGCATTTTTTGTAGCACTTTTTTTAATAGGTGATTTTGCAGCTGTTGTAACTTTAATGGTGTCCTTAAGAACGCCCTTTTTAATGCTGGTGTCCACTGGCACAGGCCTTACGTTTGGAATCTTTTTTGTTGTAAGTAAGTCTATAACGCGACCCGAAAACAAAGTATCTGCGGTAATAAATATACTATCAGCCCCTTGTTTTATAATAAGGAGTGGTATTTGTGTAGCCATAATGGTACTCCTTTTATTATTGGTTTTGATGTTATTGGCAATCATATCAAAACCTTGCTCTTTGTCTTTACTTCTATACACAGCGTTGCCTCTAAACTCACTCAGTCCATTAAGGCTGTCAATGGCAATTTCGTCGGCGGTAATGCTAAAAGTAGAATCCTCTATAATAGAGCGCTTGTAGAGGTTGGCAATTTTCTTTTTAATATCATAAAAGCCTTCACGCGTTTTAATGGTAAGGCCTTTTTTATCTTTAATAACGGTAGGGCTTATAAAGGTAGAAACCTCCGTACTTGTATTGTATTGAAGGCTATCCGTTTTTATGGTACCATCCGGTTGTACAAGTAATACATTTTTGTAGAAGTAAATGTCTTTGGTGTCCCCATAGTAATTTCCTTCGGTACTGGTAAGGGTTGTTTTTTTATTGACTACTTTACCGCCATATAAGTACGTACCTAGTTTTAAATTAACGTCGTAGGTTAGGTTTTCGGTGGTAAGGGTGCTTTTTTTATCTGTTAACCTTACTTTTTTTGTAAGCAACGCTTTTTTATCGATACCCATATACCTTAAATACTGCGCATAAATATGTACACTATCTGAATCATTGATATGGACATTGCCAAATGATTCGAGTGTATTAGCAACAGGGTTAATGATGGCACTGTCTGCGTAAAATAGAGTTTTGCCTTGTCTTACTTTAACATGACCCGCATAGGAAACCAGTTGATTAGAATCCGTTTTTTGTAGGTACTGTTTATCGGCTGCTAAAATGTATAAAAAGTTTTCTTGCGTAATAACCTTGGACTTAACCGTGTCTTTTTGATTATTTATTTCTTTAGGCTTGCCGGGTTGGGCATGCGTGGCAATGGCAAGCAGCACAAGGCAAATGGAAAAGTATCGTTTAAGCACGGCAGCCATTATTGTTTGTTGGAACTAGCAGTGTCTACAATAGGTGCTAGCAGTGGACCGCTTTTTTCTTTTTTCCCAAAAACAGAAAACTGAACATATCTTTTTGGATGCACACGTAGGTCATCAATTAAAATATTAGCGCTCTTTAAACTATTGTTTAAATTATTGTAGAGTGTTTTATCGTTGATGAGTTTTCCTAAGCTGCCTTCGTCGCTGGCTGCTTTTTTAACCAGCACATTTAAATTATCAATAGCAGTTTTTAAATTGCCAATCGTACCTGAAATATCAGCACTGGCTAATTTATTGGTTGTTTTTTCTAGGTTGGATAGGGTAGCAGCTACTTCTTTGTTATGGTCCGCTAGGTTTTTGGTAACGCTATTGATATTGTTTACAGAGCTACTGATAGCGCCAGATTGTTTATCTAGCATTTGCTCAATAGAAGCTGCCGATACAATTAAGCTAGCCGTAGTTGTATTGATATTGGCAATGGCTTCTTGTAAATTATTTTTTGTATTAGGGTCAAATATGCGGTTGATGTTTTTTAAAACACTGTCAAGAGATTGTACCGTAACTCTTATTTGATCTGTTACCGGCTCTAGTTTATTCATGGCTTCGTCAAAAAGTCCAATAGAGCTTCTCGTAGATATGGTGTCTTGAGGTTTTAAAAAATTGGTATTGCTGCCAAGTTTAATAACAATGCTTGGTGTGCCCAATGGATTGTCCTTAATACTAGCTACCGAGTTTGCCGGAATTTTATAATCTTCATTTAACTTAATAGTTACTAGTATGGAGTGTAAGTTAAAGTCAGTGTTTTCGATATCAATAACGCTTCCTACCTGAAAGCCGTTTACATAAACCGGGTTTGATACCATCAGCCCCTTGGTATCAGCGTATTTGGCAAAAATGTAGTTACCGGTTTTGAATAATGTTTTGCCCTTTAAAAAATTAAAGCCTAAAATGAGTACCGTAATAGAGATAGCAGTAAGGGCTCCAACTTTTGATTCATTTGAAATCTTCATGACACAAAATTAAGGTTTATTGACCGCCTACACCTATCTGATTCTCTAACGATTTTTTATAAATTCGTACCGATTTGGTAATCACATCACATATTTCTAATTGGCCTTGCTCACTATTGAGGTAATCTTCTTCGTCTGGGTTAGAGATAAAGCCAGTTTCTACAAGTACGGCTGGCATACTTACCGCTTGTAATACCCAAATGCCTTTTTTACGTTGTTGTGCCTGTCTACTAATACGTCCCACTTTTTGAAACTCTTCTTCAATGGTAAGGGCTAGTTTGGCGCTACGCTGAAAATATTGCTGCGCCATAATACTGGCTAGCATTTGTTTGGTAGGATCGTTGGCGTCTGTTTGTTTACGGGCTTCCAATATTTTTAATGAAACGCTATCTAGGTATTCATCCACACTTTCTCCAGCAGCAGCAACGCGTTCATCCGATTTGTCAACTCCAAAAATAAAAGTTTCGGTACCTATAGCAGTACTTGGTAAACGCGTTACTTTGTACTGAGGTACTTGTTTTTTTACTTTCTTCCCTTTTTTTCCTTTTACCGTTATTGTTTTGTAGCCTACCACTTCTTTGATGGTTCTTGATCCCGCCGAGTTTACGTGGATACAAATAAACAAATCACCTTTTAAGCGGTTGGCGATATCGGCCTTTTCAATTACAGAGTTAAAGACGTCCGTTTTACGGGTCATTAAAATTTCAATATCAGGAAGGGCTTGTTTTAATTGAACCTCTAGTTTTAAGGCTATCGCTAGTGAAATGTCTTTTTCGGTAGAATACCTGCCTCTAGCTCCAATATCTGCACCGCCGTGTCCAGCATCAATAATGATTCTTTTAAGGGCTTGTTTTTGAATGGGTGCCGGTGTTTTGCTGGTTGTTGGATGGGGTGCAGCAAATGCCTGAAAACTCAAAAAAATTGAACCTACAAGGGCAGCAATTCGTATTATCTTCATATCAATTCGTTAAAGGATTTTAGATATAAGTCATTTTACACCTTTCATACACTATTTTTGCTTAGTGAATAGAAGCAAACGACGTAAAATTAACGTAAAAACAGCTCCCGCTATTGTTGTGGGCATAGTTTTGCTTTTATTAACATTTCAGTGGGAATCTATGGCCTTTTTAAGGCAAAATGCCCCTTTATTTATAGATACGCTCGTAAAAAAGGGCGATACCCTTGCAAAAAAGCAAGATTCTCTCGTTAAATCCATTGATACCCTCAAATTATCAAAAGATTCTATAGATGCCCCTATCGATTATAATGCCTCCGATTCTGGTATTTTAATAGTGGACACCAGGGAGTTTTTACTCTATGGTAAGGCTAAAACAAATTACCAGGATCTAAAAATTGAGGCTGCAACCATCAGGTACAACCAGCAGTCTAAAATGGTAAAGGCATACGGGAGTACCGATTCTACTGGTAAATTAGATAGTAAGCCCGTATTTATACAAGGGGAAATGAAATCTATAAGTGATACCATTTCCTTTAATATGGAAACAGGTAAGGGCTTAACAAAAAATACTTTTTTTCAGGAAGGAGAAATTTTTGTGAACGCCCTATCCTTAAAAAAAATGAGTGATAGCGTAGTGTATGCTAAAAAAGCTCGATTTACCACTTGTAATTTAGACACGCCGCATTTTGCCTTTAGAACCGGCCGGATGAAAATCATCAATAACAAATTGGGAATTTCTGGCCCTACTTTTCCGGAGTTTGAAGGAGTGCCGATGCCCATTGGTATTCCGTTTGGCATATTCCCTTTAAATAGAGGTCGTCATTCTGGAATATTGGCGCCAGCATTTACCGCTTCCGAAGATTTTGGTTTAGGCCTCGAAGGGCTTGGTTATTATAAAGTGATTAACGACTATCTAGATTTTACTACGAGGGCCAATATATATTCATATGGAGGCTGGAATGTAAACCTGAACTCTAAATATATTAAGCGCTATGCTTTTACGGGTGGATTTAACCTTACCCTTCAAAATACAAAGACCTTAAATAGATTTGGTGGCACTGGTGATGAGTTTAACCAGAACAAATCTTTCATGCTTAACTGGAGCCATAGTAGAGATAATAGGGCAAGGCCAGGTACCAGTTTTTCTGCCAATGTAAATTTTGGTAGCTCTAGGTTTAATAGGTTGCTACTCAACAATCCCATGCAAAACTTTCAGAACCAGTTAAGTTCTTCTATCAGTTATTCTAAAGATTGGAGAGGTAAATACAATTTATCCGTAAACGCAAACCACAACCAAAACAATAATTTACGCCTCGTTAATTTGCAACTTCCTACCGTCAATTTTAACGTGGTAACACTTTATCCTTTTCAATCTAAAGAGCAAATTGGTGCGGGTAAATGGTACGAAAAAATTGGTATAGGCTATAGTGGTAATGTGCAAAATCAATTGTCTTTTTACGATACCGCATTTAATTTTAAAAGACTATTAGATACCGCGCAGTGGGGCGCCGTTCATAACATTCCAATATCGATGTCACTTCCCGCATTAGGTCCTGTAACCATTAGCCCTAGTATCT
>JAOASV010000246.1 GCA_030158535.1 Sediminibacterium sp. | reverse complement strand
GAATGTGTGCCTGCTACCGTTGCTTCTGAAAAAGCTGCCATGGTGGCCTATTGCACTGCCAATAATATTACCTACACCGAGCATGCTAGCGGTATTTTATATGAAGTAATGGCTCCAGGACTAGGCACTCAACCTACCCTAACCAATACGGTTTCAACTGTTTATACAGGTAAATTATTAAATGGTACCCAGTTTGATGCAAGCGCTAACCCGGTTAGCTTTTTATTAAGTGGTGTAATTAAAGGCTGGCAAATTGGTATTCCGCTGATTAAAAAGGGAGGCCGTATTAAACTTGTTATTCCTTCCTCTTTAGCCTACGGATGTAATGGTTCTGGTTCAATTCCAGCCAATAGCCCTCTTTATTTTGAGGTTTCCCTGACAGATGTGAGATAAATAATTGATTTTTAATTACTTAGATGAAAAAAGCGGTGTTTAGGCCTATATTATAGTCATTCCCCTATCTTTGCCGCTCTAAAAAAATATGTAAACCCTTACCCATATGCAACTGAAAGGTTTAGTTCGATTTTTTGCGATAGCGCTGATTTTGATTTGTTTGTACCAGCTATCATTTACTTGGTTTGTTCGTAGTCACGAAAAAGCAATGGATGAAAAAGCACAGGCTTGGATGAAAAGATTTCCAACACCTGAACAACAATATCCAGGTGATAAAGAAAAGCAGGCTATTTATGCTGATAGTTTAGCAGAAGTTAAAAAGGAAAGAGTACTTCGTTTATTAGATAGTACCAAAGAAACCAAATTAGCTTTTGGCCTTGTTACCTACCGTAGCGCTAAAGAAAGTGAATTGATGTTAGGTCTAGACCTTCAAGGTGGTATGAGTGTTACCATGGAAGTAGGATTAGATGGTTTAATCAAATCATTAGCCAACTATACCAAAGATGCAAACTTTAATAAAGCATTAGAAAACGCTGTAGCGCGTAAAGCCAACAGTGGCGCTAACCTTATTACTTTATTTGAAGAAGAATTTAAAAAAGTAAACCCTACTGGTAAACTTGCTCCTTACTTTGCTGCACGCAGTAATGGTAAAGTAAAAATTGATGCTTCTGATAATACGGTAAACGAATATTTAACAGCGCAAGCAACTGCTGCGTTTAACAATACCTACCGCATTTTACGTACGAGAATTGACCGCTTTGGTGTGGCTTCTCCAAGTATCAACCCTGATCCAGCAAAAGGTATTATCAATATTGAATTAGCAGGTGTAAATGATAAAGAGCGTGTACGTTCTTATTTACAATCTACCGCTAACCTTCAGTTTTTTGAAGTATATACTTTTGAAAGCACCGACTTACAAAATGGTATTGTTGCTGCCGATAAAGCAGTACAAGACATGTTAGAAGGCGCTCCTGTTGTAGCTGATACAGCTGCTGCAAAAGATACTGCTGCTAAAAAAGCAACCGCTAAATTAAAAGATAGCGCAAACGCAAATCCAATTGCGCGTTTGGTTCAGTTCACACAACCTTATAACGATGGTGCTGGTAAACCAGTTTTCCCTGCAGCTATCGGATATATTCAATCTAAAGATACTGGTACTTTAAATAGTTATTTAAGACTTGATTTTGTGAAAACAAAATTCCCTGCTAACCTACAATTCATGTATGGTAAAGCAGAAGCAAGCACCGATCCTAAGTTCAAAGACATCCTTACTTTATATGCGATCAAAACATTAGACAATGGTCAAGCCGAATTAGAAGGTGATCATATTTCTAGTGCTTCTCAAGATTATGATGAGCGTGGAAGAATTGCGATCAAAATGAATATGGATAAAGTGGGTACCAACTTGTGGGCTAAAATGACCACAAAAAATGCTGGTAAGCCAATTGCTATTGTACTCGATAACTTTGTGTACTCTGCTCCTAATGTAAACGAACCCATTACAACTGGTAACTCTCAAATTAGTGGTAGCTATTCTTTAAAAGAAGCGCAAGATTTATCTGAAATATTAGAGAGCGGTAAACTACCTGCTCCTGCTAAAATTGTTCAAGAACAACAAGTAGGTCCTACCCTAGGTAAAGAATCTATTATGGGTGGTGGTTTATCATTCTTCATTTCGTTCTTGGTGATTTTTGCCCTCATGCTACTTTACTTTAATACTGCAGGATGGGTTGCAAACATTGCACTTATCTTAAACTTATTATTTACGGTAGGTATTTTAAGTGCGCTTGGTTTTACACTAACTGCACCTGGTATTGCCGGTTTGGTACTTACCATTGGTATGGCGGTGGACACCAACGTTCTTATTTTTGAGCGTATCAAAGAAGAATTAACTAAAGGTAAGAGCTATCCATTAGCTGTAACCGATGGTTATAGAAGATCTTTAGCGCCAGTACTTGATGGTCACATCACTACTTTATTAACAGCTATTATCCTAGCATACTTTGGACTAGGTCCAGTACTTGGATTTGCAACCACTCAAATTATTGGTATTCTATTATCATTATTCTGTGGTATCCTAGTTTCAAGATTAATTACTGACTGGTACACCAATAAAAATAGACACCTCGAATACTTTACAGGTGTTTCTAGATCTATCTTCCAAAAAGCACAATTCAAGTTTATTGAATACCGCAAATTTGCGTACGCATTATCTGCTGTGATTTTTGTACTAGGTGTAGCGAGTTTCTTTAATGGTTTTGACGAAGGTGTTGAATTTGCGGGTGGCCGTAGCTACACTGTTAAGTTTGACAAACCAGTAAATGTTGAAGAAGTTAGAAATGAACTAAAAGCAACATTTGGTGAAGCGCCAATTATCAAAACAGTAAACGCTAACAACCAATTAAACATTACCACTTCTTACAAAATCAAAGAAACGGGTAACAACGTAGATTCGTTGGTTGAAAAAATGTTGTTTACAGGTTTAGCAAAACAACTACCTGCTAATTTAACTTTCACTGAATTTGAAAGTAAGTACAAGCAAAGTTCTCAAACTGTATTACCTACTATCTCTGACGATTTAAAAGCGGGTGCAACCAAAGCAACAGTGATTGCAATGATTGTGATTTGCTTATTTATCTTTATCCGTTTTAGAGATTGGAGATACTCTTTAGGTACTGTATTTGCATTATTACACGACGTTTTTGTAACACTTATCATATTTAGTTTTGCGCGTACGATTGTACCGTTCCCACTAGAAATTGATCAGCACTTTATTGCTGCCGTGTTAACCGTTATTGGATTTAGTATGAACGATACTATCATTGTATACGACCGTATTAGAGAAGATAGCAGATTACACCCAAGCATGGATAACGCATCTATAATCAACAAAGCGATCAACGAAACATTGAGCCGTACCATCATGACTTCATTAACGGTGTTCTTAACCATCTTAATATTATTCATATTTGGTGGTGAAGTAACCAAAGGATTTGCCTTTGCTATGTTAGTGGGTGTGATCACTGGTACTTACTCTTCTATCTTCGTGGCAGCTCCAATCTTAGTAGATTTCTCTAAGAACAAAAAGCTAAGCAAAGCAGCTAAAAAATAAGAACCTTATATATAAGATTCCATAAAAAAAGCCTCGCACTTTAATTAGTTGCGAGGCTTTTTTATTGGAAAATGTTATTAAACTAAACGGCAAATGAAGTACCGCATCCGCAAGTTTTACTTGCGTTTGGGTTGCTAAATGTAAAACCACGACTATTAAGTCCACCCTGCCAGTCCACTTCCATACCAAACAGGTATAGTTGGTGGCTATTATTCATGATACAGCCAATCCCCTCTATTTCAAAATGTGTGTCTTCTGGTAAGGGTAAATCAAAGCCAAGTACGTAAGTCATACCGCTGCAACCTCCCCCTTTAACGCCAATTCTAAGGCGCTGGTTGGCATCAAAGCCGTCTTCTGCCATCAGGCGCTTAATTTCCACTATTGCGCCCTCTGTTAAGGTTACTGGAGCCGTTTGTGTGATTGTTGTGCTAGACATAAGATCTAATTTTAGGCAAAGCTACTAAGAGCAGCGCAGATTGCCTTATTTTTGAAAAAATTTAGCAAATGCTTGATACAACAACTGTTTTAACTGTTGTCATTGCAGTAATCATTGGGCTATTTGTAGCTACCCTCATATATCTTCAACAAAAAATTGGAGTAGCTTCAAAAGCAGTAGACAAAGACACCCAATTACTAAAATTACAAGCCTACGAAAGGCTCATCTTACTTGCCAACCGCATAGCCATTCCCAATTTAGTATCACGACTTCAACAAGACGGTAAAAGCAGTTCAACTATATCCTCTACCGATCAACAACTGCTACTGGTGGCAACCATTAAAGAAGAATTTGAACACAATGTTACCCAACAATTGTATGTTTCAAAAACGGCTTGGGATGCAGTCACAAATTTCAAAGAAAAAAATATTTTACTCATACACCAAGCAGCTGCAACACTTCCTGTAGGTGCCACCGCTGGAGAACTCAATAGATTACTCATTAGTTTTTTAGCAAATGACCCATCTGGAGACTTGCACCAATTGGTAAGCGAAGTATTAAGCCTCGAAGTAAAACAAATTTTATAATGAGCTCCGATAGTAAAAAAACAGATAGCGGCATCAACATCAAAACCGTCTACAACGCATCAGATATTGCATCAAATAAAGAGGCCATAGAAAATGCACAAGCTGGTCAGTTCCCTTATACCAGGGGCGTTCAGCCCGATATGTACCGCGGCAAACTTTGGACAATGCGCCAATACGCAGGTTTTTCTACCGCCGAAGAAAGCAATAAACGTTATCATTATTTATTGTCACAAGGTGTGATGGGCCTCAGTGTTGCTTTTGATTTGCCTACACAAATTGGATATGATAGCGATCACGAATTAGCGGATGGTGAAGTTGGTAAAGTGGGCGTTGCTATTGATAGTATCGATGACATGGAAATACTTTTTAAAGGTATTGATCTAGAAAAAGTTAGCACTTCCATGACCATCAATGCTACTGGATTTATTTTACTGGCTTTTTATGTGGCAATTGCAAAAAAACAAGGTGCCGATTTGCACAAGCTTACAGGTACCATACAAAACGACATTTTAAAAGAATACGCTGCTAGAGGCACTTATATATATCCGCCTAAACCTTCTATGCGTATCATTACCGATATTTTTGAATGGTGTAGTGTGCATGTACCAAAATGGAATACCATTTCTATTTCGGGGTATCATATTAGAGAAGCTGGTAGTACTGCTGTTCAAGAAATTGCATTTACGTTAAGCAATGGTAAAGCCTATGTAAAAGCAGCCATCGAAAAAGGAATGGACATCAATGTTTTTGGCAAACGACTCTCCTTCTTTTTTAATGCGCACAATAATTTATTTGAAGAAGTAGCCAAATTTAGAGCAGCCAGAACCATGTGGGCATCTATCATGAAAGAGCTTGGTGCTACAGATCCTAAAGCCATGATGCTTCGTTTTCATACACAAACTGGCGGTGCCACACTTACCGCGCAACAACCGCTTAATAATATTAGCCGAGTTACCATTCAAACCCTTGCTGCTGTTTTAGGCGGTACACAAAGTTTGCATACCAATGGTTATGACGAAGCCCTTAATTTACCTACCGAAGAAGCTGCACGTATTGCTTTAAGAACCCAACAAATTGTTGCGTTTGAAAGTGGTGCACCAGATACCGTAGATCCATTAGCGGGTAGTTATTTTATTGAAAGCTTAACTGCAGAAGTAGAACAAAAAGCCTGGGAACTCATTCAAAAAATAGACGCCATGGGTGGCAGCGTAGCTGCCATAGAATCTGGTTTTATGCAAGATGAAATTGCAAAAAGCGCCTACGCCTATCAAAAAGATATTGAATCTGGCGAAAAAATTATTGTTGGCGTCAACAAATTTACCATCGATGAAGCCCCTACTACTATTGCATTTAAAATAGATGATAGTATTAGACAGGTACAAATTGACAAAATTAATACCCTCAAAAAAAATAGAGACAACGCAAAGGTTACCGCTTGTTTAGACGCCATTACTACTGCAGCAAAAGGCACTGATAACATCATGCCGCTGGTTGTAGAAGCTGTTGAAAATAAAGCCACCCTTGGTGAAATCTCAAACGCATTAAGATCTGTGTTTGGCGAATTTTAAAAAAATTATATAAACTTATTTATCATGAAAAATGTATCCCTAGCCTTTTTACTTGCTGTTACATCACTTACAGCAGTAGCGCAAAAAAAACAAACAACGGCGGCAAGCGCTACCCCTGCTAAATATGCAGCATTAGTAGCAGAAGTAACGCCTCAGTTAACTACCTGGCGCAGACATTTTCATGAACACCCAGAGTTAAGCAATCGTGAATTTAATACAGGTAAATACATTGCCAACTACATGCGCTCAATTGGTTATGAAGTAAAAGAAAACGTTGCTAATACCGGTGTTGTTGCTATTTTAAAAGGTGGCAAACCAGGCCCAGTAGTTGCGCTAAGAGCGGATATTGACGCCCTACCTGTTACCGAAAGAAACAGTTTACCCTTTGCCTCTAAAGTAGTTACAGAATACAATGGACAAAAAGTGGGTGTTATGCACGCTTGTGGTCATGACGCGCATACTTCTATATTAATGGGTACGGCAACTGTGCTTAAAAAAATGCAAGCAGACGTACCAGGTACTGTAGTG
>JAOASV010000245.1:2515-33960 GCA_030158535.1 Sediminibacterium sp. | reverse complement strand
CTGCGAGATGTGTATAAGAGACAGGTGCTACTTGAACCACTTTTACAGGCTCGCCCGGCACACAACCCATTTCTAATAATTTTATGTAAAGCTCATCTTTTTCAAATGAGTGAATGATACCCACTTCTCCCGCTTCTAATTCTGATAATTTTTTCATGCACTCTAATTGTTTATTAAGCTGCTGCAAAGGTACCGCCCTCAGTAAAGAAAATGTTACGAAATTTGGAGTTAAACTTAACTTGCACCCATGCAAAAAGTAAATTTCCAAAAGGCCGATGCTGCGCTGACCTTACCAGCTAAAACCGAACTCAAGGCGTTTATTGAAAACTTATTTAAAAAGGAGAAGACGCCACTTGCTACCATTAACTATATTTTTTGCTCCGATAAGCACCTCTTGTCTATCAATCAGCAGTTTTTAAACCACGACTACTATACCGACATTATAACTTTTGGCTTACACGACAAGGGAGCACCTGTTGTTGCAGAGGTATATGTAAGTGTAGACAGAGTAAAGGATAACGCCAAGACCCTTGGTGTGAGCTTTACCAATGAAATGCTTCGGGTTCTTTTTCATGGGGCCCTGCATTTATGTGGTTACAAGGATAAGAGCAAAGCCGACATTTTGATGATGCGCGCTAAAGAGGATGCGTACCTCAAGCGTTATACCAAGTAGTAGGTTCCACGTGGAACATTTTTTGAGTGTTTTCGAGTTGATGAACAGGTTTTGGCCTTTGTTCCACGTGAAACATCTTTCGAGTGTTTTCGAGTTAATGAACAGGTTTAGCCCTTTGTTCCACGTGAAACATTCAAATCTAGCCTCCTAGTATCTTGTTTTCTTTTTGATTGGATTATCTTTGCATCCATGTTTCCAGATTATGATGTTATTGTTGTAGGTGCCGGACACGCAGGTTGCGAAGCCGCTGCTGCCGCTGCCAACCTGGGTAGTAAAGTCCTCCTAGTTACTATGAATATGCAAACCATTGCCCAAATGAGTTGCAACCCAGCTATTGGTGGTATTGCCAAGGGTCAGATTGTGCGCGAGATTGATGCAATGGGTGGATACACCGGACTGGTTACAGATGCAAGTACCATTCAATTTCGAATGCTCAATAGGAGCAAGGGTCCAGCAATGTGGAGCCCGCGCGCGCAAAACGACCGTATGTTGTTTGCTGCCAAGTGGAGAGAGATGCTAGAAGAAACCCCCAATGTAGATTTTTACCAAGACACGGTGCAGGGCTTAATCATAAAAGACAATAGAGCGGGTGGGGTCATTACAGGACTAGGCCACGAGATTAGATCTAAAACTGTGGTAGTTACTTCGGGAACCTTTTTAAATGGTATCATCCATATAGGCGAAAAACAATTTGGAGGTGGACGTGTAGCAGAAAAAGCCGCTACAGGAATCACCGAGCAGTTGGTTGCGCTGGGTATGGAAAGCGACCGTCTAAAAACAGGTACTCCACCAAGGGTAGATGGACGCAGTTTAGACTATTCAAAAATGGAAGAACAGGCTGGGGATGAGGAAGTTGTGGGCTTTTCATACAAAGACACGCCTCGCATCAAGGCCGCAGATCAGCGCAGTTGTCATATTACTTATACCAGCCAAAAGGTACACGATCTTTTAAGAAAGGGTTTTGATAGAAGCCCGATGTTTCAGGGTAGAATTGAAGGCGTGGGTCCTAGATATTGCCCAAGTATTGAAGATAAAATTAACCGCTTCGCGGATAGAGATAGACACCAGTTGTTTGTAGAGCCCGAAGGCTGGAACACCGTAGAAATATACGTAAATGGGTTTTCTACATCATTACCAGAAGAGGTTCAGTACGAAGCTCTTCGTAGTGTTCCTGGGTTTGAAAATTGTCGCTTTTTTAGACCGGGCTACGCCATTGAGTACGATTATTTTCAGCCTACACAATTAAAATATTCATTAGAAACCAAGCTGATCGAAAACCTGTTTTTTGCCGGACAAATAAATGGAACAACGGGTTACGAAGAAGCAGCCTGCCAAGGTTTAATGGCCGGTATTAACGCGCACCAAAAGTCGCGCGAATTAGACCCGGTTATTTTAAAAAGAAGCGAAGCTTATATAGGCGTACTCATTGATGATTTAGTAGGGAAAGGAACGGAAGAACCTTACCGTATGTTTACCTCTCGCGCCGAGTTTAGAACCCTCTTAAGACAAGACAATGCCGATATTCGTTTAACGCCATTAAGCTATCAATTAGGCCTCGCCAAACAAGATAGAATGGACGCTGTGGAAGCGAAAAAAAATACCGTTGCCGACATAAAAAATTTACTAGCATCCTATAGCATTGAACCTTCAGAAATTGAAGGCTATTTCAATGAAATTAATTCGGCTGTAATTACAGAAAAACAAAAAGCCTCAAAAATATTACTACGTCCAAACGTAGACCTGGTGGGCCTTTCAGCAGCTATGCCCCGCTTAAAAGAAGCACTCGCGGGTTTTCATCCACAGGTATTAGAGCAAGCAGAAATTCAGATCAAGTACGAGCGCTACATCGAAAAAGAACAAGAAATTGCAACGCGTATGTTGCAAATGGAAAATCATATTATCCCAGAAAGTTTTAATTACGATGGCATTGCTGCACTCTCCAATGAGGCCTTGCAAAAATTCAAAAAAATTAAACCATCTACACTCGGCCAGGCCAGCAGAATAAGCGGGGTAAATCCAAGTGATATTCAGATACTCATGGTTTATATGGGTAGATAGGCCCGTTCACATAAATCCACTAAAAGGGTATGGGATTTTTATGTACATTCATAAGCCAAACCACACCCTTGAAAAAATTATTACAAACCACCATTGCAGCGGCAGGAATTTTCTTGTTTACCCTTTGCGCAAATAATAATAGTGCGCCAACACTTGCCCAATTTTTAGGCCCTAAAGATTCGGTTGTTCAGGAGGCGGGTATCAAAATGATTCCTGTTAAAACCCCTATTGGAACTTTTAAGGTTTGGACCAAAAGCATAGGTAACAGCGACCGCGTAAAAGTATTGTTACTTCATGGCGGCCCAGCCATGACGCACGAATACATGGAATGCTTCGAAAGTTTTTTACCGGCACAGGGCTATGAAATTATAGAGTACGATCAGTTGGGTTCTTTTTATAGCGACCAACCAAAAGATAGTAGCCTATGGACGATCGAACGTTTTGTAGACGAAGTAGAACAAGTGCGCGTGGCACTCAATTTAACCAAAGACAATTTTTATATTATTGGAAATTCGTGGGGAAGCATGCTTGCCATCGAATACGCATTAAAATACCAACAGCATATTAAAGGCATGGTGATTGGAAATATGATGGCTAGTATTCCTGATTATGCAAATTATAATAAAGTGCTCCGCAAAGAAATGCGCCCATCACTTGTAGATTCTTTGCAAAATTATGAAGCAAAAGGATTGTATAAAGACCCAACTTATACATCGCTTGTGTTTAGTGAATTTTATACCAAACACCTGTGCCGTTTACCTGAGTGGCCAAATTCTGTAATGCGCTCACTACAACACGTAAACGAAGAAATTTATGTGATGATGCAGGGTCATTCTGAATTTACAGTGAGTGGACGTATTGTAAATTGGGACCGCAAAAAAGACCTCGCTTCTATTAAAGTGCCAACGCTTACAGTGGGGGCAAAGTATGACACGATGGATCCAGAACACATGAAATGGATGAGCACACAATTTCCAAATGGTCAATATTTATATTGTCCAAACGGAAGCCACCTTGCTATGTGGGATGATCAAAAAATATATATGGATGGCGTTATAAATTTTATAAAATCTGTAGACCAAGGAAAAACAAAATAAAACAACAAGTATGAAAAAAATCTGTGTGATGTTTGTTGGGTTACTGCTATTAAATTTTGTGCAGGCTCAAGAAACCTTTCAAGTAAACGGCGTTGGCGATAAGCGCGACGGCTGTTACGCATTTACAAATGCAACCATTGTAAAAGATGCGCAAACCACCATCAAAAATGCAACGCTCGTAATTAGAGACGGAAAAATTATTGCAGTGGGTGAAGGTGTTGCTGTTCCAGCAGACGCCGTAGTGGTAGACTGTAAAGACAAGTTTATTTACCCATCATTTATTGATGCTTACACCGATTATGGTATGCCACAACAACAGCGCGCGCAAGCGCCATTTAGTTTTGGCGGCCCTGGTCAATTAACCAACAACCAAAAAGGTGCGTATGGTTGGAACCAAGCATTAAAATCTGATGTAGAAGGGCACAAACTTTTTTCGGTAGATGAGGCGAGAGCAAAATCATTTAGAGAAACAGGATTTGGTACCGTACTTACACATCAAAAGGATGGTATTGTGAGAGGAACCGGAACTGTTGTAGCGCTAGCAAACAACAAAGACAATTTTGTAGTTGTTAAAGAAAAAGCTGCTTCATTACTATCATTCAATAAAGGTACTTCAACACAAACCTATCCAAGTTCATTAATGGGTTCTATCGCTTTACTGCGTCAAACCTATTTAGATGCGGCTTGGTATAAGAACAATCCTGCTGCTACTGGCTTACAAGGTGATGGCGTAAACATTACACTTCAGTCATTTAATAACAACATGTCGCTTCCTCAAATTTTTGATCCTGCAGATAGAGGCGCTGGTGACGTTTGGGGCGTAATGCGCGCAGACCGTATTGGTGATGAGTTTGGAGTTCAATATATTATTAAAGCAACCGGAAAAGAATATCAAAGAATTAAAGAAGTGGCTGCAACAAAAGCACCACTAATTGTAAACTTAAATTTCCCAGTGGCTATGGATGTGGAAGATCCTGCAGATGCAAGACTTGTTTCACTACAAGATATGAAGCATTGGGAACTAGCGCCAACCAATCCGGGTGCTATTGAAAAAGCAGGTATTCCGTTTTGCTTAACAAGTGCTGATTTAAGAGATGCTAAATCATTTTTATCGAGCGTAAGAAAAGCAATTGAAAACGGTTTATCAGAAAAAGCAGCGATGGACGCACTTACAAAAACACCTGCAACTTGGTTTGGTGTATATGATAAAGTGGGTAGCATTGAAGCAGGTAAATTAGCCAACTTTATAATCACAACAGGTCCTGTATTTGCAGAAAAAACAACCTTATTACAAAACTGGGTACTCGGAGAAAAGCACGCTGTTAACGAATCTGCGTGGACAAGCGTAAACGGTAACTATACCCTTACTTTAAATACAGCAACACCACAAACATTTGCTTTCGAAATTAAAAGTAACAATAGCGCAACCGTTATTGCAAAAGATACGGTAGCTGCAACATTTAGTTACGATGGTAAAGTGGTGAAGTTTTCTTTTGCTCCAGAAAAACGTTCTCGTAATAATATTAGATTTACCGGTTTTAATGCAGGTAATACTTTTAATGGTACAGCGCAAGATGCTGAGGGAAATAATTTTACTTGGACTGCTGTATATGCTTCTGCATCTAAGCCCGACACTGCTTCAAATGCAGGTGGCCGTGGCCGTATGGGTGCAGGTGGATTTGGCGGTGGCGGCGGCGCTGCTGCTGGCAAATTAGGAAAAGTGACTTTTCCTATGATGGGCTTTGGTGTAGATTCTTTACAAACCAACGCACAAGCTTATTTAATTAAAAACGCTACTGTTTGGACTTCAGAAAAAGAAGGCATTTTACAACAAACAGATGTACTCGTTAAAAACGGTAAGATTGCTAAAGTGGGCAAAAACTTATCGGATGCAAGCGCAAAAATTATTGATGCTACCGGCAAACACGTAACAGCGGGTATTATTGATGAGCACTCGCATATTGCTTCTGCGTCTACCAACGAAGGTGGACAAAGCGTAACATCAGAAGTACGTATTCAGGATAATATCAACCCAGACGATATTGATATTTACCGTCAATTAAGTGGTGGTGTTACAACCTCTCATATTTTGCACGGTTCTGCAAATACCATTGGTGGTCAAACGCAGTTAATTAAATTAAGATGGGGTGCAGATGACGCGGGCTTATTATTTAAAGGAGCAGATCCATTTATCAAATTTGCACTTGGTGAAAACGTAAAACGTACGTCTTCTACTCAAGGTAACAACCGTTACCCAGACACCAGAATGGGCGTAGAACAAGTGTTAAACGATGCATTTGCAAGAGCAAAAGCCTACGAAGCAGCACTTGCAAAAAACCCTACCACTAGACGCGATTTAGAATTAGACGCGCTTGTAGAAATCATGAATAAAAAACGTTTTATCACTTGTCACTCTTATGTGCAAAGTGAAATTACGGCAACTATGCGCGTTGCAGAAAAGTATGGTTTTAAAATAAACACATTCACGCATATTTTAGAAGGCTATAAAGTAGCTGATAAAATGAAAGCACACGGTGTAGCTGCATCAACGTTTTCTGATTGGTGGGCGTATAAAGTGGAGGTTACAGATGCCATCCCTTACAACGCTGCTATCATGACAAAAGTTGGTTTAAATGTTGCGATCAATTCTGATGATGCAGAAATGGCGCGCCGCTTAAATCAAGAAGCTGCAAAGAGTGTAAAATATGGTGGTTTAACAGAAGAAGAAGCGCTTAAAATGGTTACGATCAACCCTGCAAAAATGTTACACGTTGATAGCAAAGTAGGAAGTATCAAAGCCGGTAAAGACGCTGACCTTGTAGTATGGAGCGACAATCCATTAAGTATATATGCAAAAGCAGAAAAAACAATGGTAGATGGTATCGTATATTTTGACCGCGAAAAAGATGCTCAAATGCGTAAGCAAGTGCAAGCAGAACGCAGCCGTTTAATTGCTAAAATGGCCGGCGAAAAAAGAGCAGGCAGACCAACCGTACCAGCTGCTCCAAGCTTTAAAGAAGTGCATATTTGCAACGACCACTCACATAAATTAGGTATGCTTGAAATAGAAGGTGATGAATTAGAAGCAAACCAAAACGATAACAAATAAACTGTAGCGACATGAAAAAAATAATAGTTACACTTAGCGCGCTCGTATCATTCACTGCTGCAGTATTTGCACAAGATGATGTTTACCCAGCCGCAAAACAAAATAAAAAAACAGCCATTGTGGGTGCTACTGTGCACGTAGGTAATGGACAAGTTATAGAAAACGGAACCGTTGTTTTTGACAATGGAAAAATTGTGTATGCTGGCGATGCAGCTGCTGCGCCAAAAGCAGAAAACACCATTGATGCAAAAGGCAAACAGGTATATCCGGGTTTAATTTTACCCTCTTCTAATTTGGGCTTACAAGAAATTTCAGGTGTTAGAGGTAGTACCGACATTAATGAAATAGGTGAGTTTAACCCAAGCGTACGTAGCATTGCAGCGTACAAAGCAGAGTCTGTTATTATCAACACCCTAAGGTTAAATGGTATTTTACTTGCACACACCATTCCTGGCGGCCAACTTATTGCCGGTCAATCATCTGTGGTGCAATTAGATGCATGGAACTTTGAAGATGCAGCGTACAAAACAGATATGGGTATGCATTTTTACATGCCTAGCTTAATATCTAGAGGTGGTGGACGCGGCTTTGGACGTGGTTTTGGTGGCGCTCCAGCAGGAGACCCAATCAAAGAAGCATTGGATAAAATCGAAAGCGTAAAAGCCGTTTTTAGAGAAGCAAAAGCCTATCATCAAAAAGGTGCTGACAAACAAATCAATTTAAAATTAGAAGCAACCAAAGGTTTATTTGACCGTACACAAAAATTATTTGTGCATTGCGATCAAGTAAAACAAATGATTGTTGCTATTGATTTTGTAAAAGAATTTGGTTTTGATGTTGTGCTTGTTGGTGCGAGCGAAAGCTGGCAAATTGCTGATTTATTAAAAGCCAATAATATTGCTGTTATCTTAACACAAGAACATAGTTTACCTACCAGCGATGATGACGATATCGATCAACCTTATAAAGCTGCAAGCGCTTTACAAAAAGCCGGCGTACTTTTTTGCTTAAATGATGACGATCCTCAAAACCGTGGTAGAAACCTTATGTTTAACGCTGGAACCGCTGCTGCATATGGTTTAGGTAAAGAAGGAGCCCTTCAGGCCATTACCTTAAATGCTGCTAAAATTTTAGGTGTTGCTGATAAAACAGGCACCCTCGAAGTAGGTAAAGACGCTAACATAGTAATCAGCGAAGGCGACATTTTAGACATGAAGTCTAGCATTGTTACCGATGCTTTTATACAAGGCCGCGCGGTTGCTATAACAAGTAAACACAAGCAGTTGTATGAGCGTTACAAACACAAATACGACATTAAATAAAGAGTTCAAACCCTTATCAAAACCCTGGCTAAACGCCGGGGTTTTTTGTAACTTTACGCCATGGCTAAAAAACTTTTTTTGTTGGATGCGCTTGCCCTTATTTATAGAGCGTATTATGGACTGATCAGAAATCCACGCATTACTTCTAAAGGAAAAAATACCAATGCACAATTTGGATTTACCAATACCCTCATTGATTTAATCAACAAAGAAAAGCCAACGCATATTGCCGTTTGTTTTGATACACACGCACCCACCGAAAGGCATACGGACTTTACGGAATACAAAGCCAATAGACAAGAAGCCCCCGAAGATTTAATTGATTCTATTCCTGAAATTCAGCGCATTATCAGGGCTTTTAATATTCCGGTAATGGAACTCGATGGTTATGAGGCAGATGACGTAATTGGGACCCTTGCTTGGCAGGCCGCAGACAAAGGTTACGAAGTATACATGGTAACCCCAGACAAAGATTATGGTCAGCTACTGATTCATCCGGGCGTATATATGTACAAGCCCCCATTTATGGGTAACGCCGCAGAAATTTTAGACGCTCAAAAAATTTGTGAGAAGTGGGATATCGCTCGCGTAGAGCAGGTGGTAGACATGCTAGGTTTAATGGGCGACGCCGTAGATAATATTCCGGGTATTATGGGCGTGGGTGAAAAAACAGCTGCTAAACTTTTAAAAGAATACGATACCCTCGAAAACGTACTAGCCAATGCGCATAATATTAAAGGTGCGATGGGAGAAAAAATTAGAAAGGGTGTAGACGACGCCATCATGAGCAAGAAGCTCGCAAAAATAATTACCGACGTTCCTGTAAGTTTTCATGAAGAAGATTTTGCACTCTCTCCTATTAACAAAGAAGCGCTCGCAGAAATATTTGTAGAGCTCGAATTTAAAACACTCGGCAAAAGAATTTTAGGTGACGATTTTAACGCTTATATGCCAGCGCCAGAAGGTGTTCAAACAGATTTGTTTGGCAACGAAGTGGTAGCAGCGCCTTCTAAAAAATCAAGCGCAGTAAACGCTGTGTCGAGTGCGGGTTCTATGGAAGCCGCAGAAGCCGTGGGCAACGCCGGTGAAGAAGCAGAACAGCGCGGAATGATTGCTGATAAAAATATTACCAATACGCCCCACCAATATATTTGTGTAGAAACAGAAGCTGCATTAAAATCACTTGCGGAGCAGTTACTAACTGCCACCGAAATTTGTTTTGATACAGAAACCACCGGAACAGATGCGAACAATGTAGAACTTGTTGGATTTAGCTTTTCTGAAAAACCAGGACAGGGTTATTATATTCCTTGCCCACCAGATGAGGCGGGTGCAAAAAAAATGCTTTCTTATTTTGACAAAGTATTTGCTAAGCAAGACCTTGTACTAATTGGACAAAATATAAAATACGATTTACTCGTACTAAAATGGTATGGCGTAGTTCCTGCAAATAAACTTTTTGATACCATGCTTGCGCACTATGTAATTGAGCCAGAAGGCAGGCGCAGTATGGATTTACTCAGTGCTCAATATTTAGGATACGAGCCCGTACATATAGAAGCCCTCATTGGAAAAAAGGGAAAAAATCAGGGCAGCATGCGTGATGTGGCGGTAGAACAAATTACAGAATACGCTGGTGAAGACGCCGATATTACACTTCAATTAAAACAAGTTTTTGTTCCTTTATTAAAAGAAAAAGAAGTTGAGCGCATTTTTGAAAATGTAGAAAATCCACTCGTGCGCGTACTTGCCGATATGGAATTTGAAGGCGTTAAAATTGACAATAACTTTTTAAACGAATACAGCAAGTTATTAGAAGTAGACGCCAAGCAGTTTGAAGAAAATGTGTATGCAGCAGCGGGTGTGCGTTTTAATTTAGCATCACCCAAACAATTGGGTGAAGTTTTATTTGACAAACTAAAGCTAGATCCTAAAGCAAAAAAAACTAAAACGGGTCAGTACGCTACCGGCGAAGATGTGCTTCTAAAATTATCCAACCAGCATAAAATTGTTGATGATATTTTAGGATTTAGAGAGCTTACTAAATTAAAATCTACGTATGTAGATGCGCTTCCGCTCATGATCAATCCAAAAACCGGACGCGTGCATACCAGTTATGCGCAGGCGGTGGCGGTAACGGGTCGATTAAGTAGCACGAATCCCAATTTGCAAAACATTCCTATCAGAACAGCGCGCGGAAGAGAAATCAGAAAAGCTTTTATTCCTCGTGAACCAGGTCGCATTCTAATGAGTGCTGACTATTCTCAAATAGAACTCCGCATTGTGGCAGCTATTAGTGGTGACCCTAATATGTGCGCTGCTTTTAAAGCCGGTATTGACATCCATACCGCCACTGCTGCCAAAGTATATGGCGTAGAAGTAGCCGATGTAACCAAAGAAATGCGCTACAAAGCCAAGAGTGTCAACTTTGGAATCATTTATGGACAGGGTGCTTTTGGGCTTGCCGATAATTTGGGTATCTCCAGAACCGAGGCCAAAGAAATCATTGACAACTACAAAAAAGAGTTTCCAAATATCCAGGGCTATATGGACGAGCAAGTGGCCCTTGCCAAAGAAAAAGGCTATGTAGAAACCCTGATGGGCCGTAAGCGTTGGTTAAAGGACATCAATAGTAGCAACTTTACCGTTCGTGGTTTTGCAGAACGTAACGCCATCAACTCTCCTATTCAGGGTACTGCTGCCGATATGATTAAGCTGGCCATGATTAAAGTACATGCTCAAATGGGTGCTGGTAACTGGGGGTCTAAAATGATTTTACAAGTACACGATGAACTTGTATTTGACGCGGTCCCAGAAGAAGCGGATGCATTAGAAAAATTGATTATCGAATGTATGACCACGGCTTTACCTTTGCCAAATGGTGTTCCAGTAGAAGCCGAAGTAGGAAGAGGCAACAACTGGTTAGAAGCACATTAATTGAAAATATTCATGATTGCACAACTTTTAGCATTACGCTGGGATATTATGCCAGAAGCCTTTTTAAAAATTGGCTCACGCTATTTTTTATTTGCAGCACTTGCTTTTGTTATTTTTTATGTTGTTTTTAAGCAACAATTTTTCTATAAAAAAATTCAAAAGCGTTTTCCAAAAGTTCCAGACTATTTGCGTGAAGCAGGGTTTTCATTAACCACCATGCTCATCTTTAGCTTCCTAATCATGCTATTAAATTCGTCACCAATAGCTGAGCATACAACGCGCTATAAAAATATTAGTGATTACGGATGGGGGTATTATTTTTTAGCTTTTCCAATCATGTTTGTACTACATGATTTTTATTTTTATTGGGTACACCGCCTCATGCACCACAAAACACTGTTCAAATATGTGCACCTCGTGCATCACCGCTCAACCAACCCCTCTCCTTGGGCTGCGTATGCGTTTCATCCAATTGAATCGGTGTTAGAGCACGGCATTGTGGTACTGTTTTATTTTATCATGCCCATTCATATTACACAGCTAGCTATTTTCTTTTTGTTCTCTATTGTGTACAATGTGTACGGGCACTTAGGCTACGAATTATATCCAGCAGGTTTTCACAGAACTAAAATTGGCAGATGGATTAATACCTCTACCAATCATAATCAGCACCATCAATATTTTACAGGCAATTACGGACTCTACACACTTGTGTGGGACCGTCTCTTTAATACAATTCGCGCAGATTATGACGAGCGTTTTGTAGACGCCACTACGCGCAGTAAATAATTTATTTTTTCTTGTAAATAGGAACTGTACTACAAGGTTCGCCAAACATGATAGACTTTGTAACAGGTCTTAATTTGTTGGTAATGCTTACATATGCCGCTGCCGGAATTTGAATATCACCACAGCCTTTTACCACCACTCTTTTATCGGTATAGTCTTCTGCGTTAATGGCTTCAATATTTTGAAGTAGTATCTTCTCTTGCAAAGCGGCTTCTGTTCCAAAAAACACCGTATTGGCATAAGGTGATAGTGCAGACGCAACCAGCATATATGCCCACATAGGGATTATCGCATCTGCAGAGCAGGTGACTGCAACATTGGCGTTTTGATACACCGCCCAATCAGTGGCGGTGAGCGCTGCTCTAAAATCTTTCTCTTTTAAAATGAGGCCCATAAACAAATGGTCCTTCAAATCAAAGACATGAATTGGTGCAGCCGGATAATATTTTTCTAGGTCTAAAGAAATTAAACCGCTCTCTTCTACTTTATTGATAATGGGTTCTGCCATAACAAAAAATTATCTGTTCATGCTCGCTAAAAACTCTTCGTTGTCTTTGGTACCACGCATGCGTTTTAATAATTCGTTCATTGCTTCATCGGTATTCATATCGTTGATGAACAAACGTAAAATATTCATGCGGCCTAGTACTTCTTTATCTAGTAATAAATCATCTCTACGTGTTGAAGAACCTACTAAATCGATAGCAGGGAAAATACGCTTGTTGGCTAGTTTGCGATCAAGCTGTAATTCCATATTACCCGTACCCTTAAATTCTTCAAAGATTACTTCGTCCATTTTAGAACCGGTTTCAATTAAGGCCGTTGCTAAAATAGTTAATGAACCACCGTGCTCGATTTTACGCGCGGCACCAAAAAACTGTTTTGGTTTTAAAAGTGCATTCGCTTCCACACCACCACTTAATACCTTACCACTACTTGGTGCAACGGTATTGTGTGCGCGTGCTAAACGTGTAATAGAATCTAATAAGATAACAACGTCATGACCGCACTCTACAAGGCGTTTTGCTTTTTGTAGTGCGATACCAGAAACCTTAACGTGTTTTTCTGCGGGCTCGTCAAAAGTAGAAGCAATCACTTCAGCTCTTACGCTACGCTCCATATCGGTAACTTCCTCTGGTCTTTCATCAATTAATACCACCATCAAATAAACCTCTGGATGGTTTGCTGCGATTGCGTTTGCCACCTCTTTTAAAAGCATGGTTTTACCCACTTTTGGTTGCGCAACAATCAGTCCACGCTGACCTTTACCTATTGGGGTAAAGAGGTCAATAATACGCGTACTATAATTTGTTGGAGAGGTAAATAGGTTTAATTTTTCGTTCGGGAATAACGGCGTTAAATAATCAAATGGTACACGGTCACGCACTTCGTCGGGTCTTTTACCATTGATAAAATCAACTTTAATGAGTGCAAAATATTTTTCACCTTCTTTAGGAGGGCGAACAGCACCTTGCACGGTGTCACCAGTTTTTAAACCAAATAATTTTATTTGTGAAGGAGAAACATATACATCATCTGGTGATGATAAATAATTATAATCAGAAGAACGTAAAAAACCATACCCGTCAGGCATCATTTCTAAAACGCCTTCACCTTCAATCATTCCTTCAAACTCAATATTAAATACCGGTTCTTTTTTATGTGGTCTTGGTGGGTGTTGGCTTGGTGTAGTATTTTCTGGAGCCTGCGCTGCTTCTGCGTTTTCGGGCGCTTGTGCTGCTTCAGTATTTTCTGGAGCTGCCGCCGCAACTGCTGCAGGTGCTTCTGTTTTTTCTGGACGCTCAGGTCTTGGATTTGCTTTTTTTATAGGTCGGGCCTTTTGCATTGGCGCTGCCGCTTCTTCACTCATAACTTCCGCTTCTTCGGTACCATTACTTGTTTTTACAGTAACAGGCTTACGACCTTTTACGAGTGGCTTTTTTTTGCCATCATCTTTTGCAGACGCTTCGCTTACCGCTTGGCTATCTAATATTTTATAGATCAGCGCTTGCTTATCTAATTTTTTAAAACCTGTAATTTTTAAACCTTGTGCGATGTCTTGTAACGCTGGTAACAAAAGATCGTTTAATTGTAAAATGTCGTACATAAATAATTTGAAAATGAAATACTCTAGAATTGAGTTTAGGAATAACTAAAGAAAGGGTGATTTAAAATTTGATGGAAAGAAGATAACCTGAACTAGAGCAACTGAAGGCTCATCTGGCTTTGTTTCCATTGCAATGTTAACACAAAAATTACAAACACCCATAAATAATTGGCGGGAAAAACACTAATTAACGATTAGAATTTATTCGTAAATCCTTAGTAATGAACCTGATAGAGACGTTTTATAGGCTTTCAGCGCCGTAGTGGCTGGTCCATTTAAAACAGTGCCTGCCGTATTAAAATTGGATCCATGGCCTGGGCAATAAAAGCGGTTATTGTTAGCTTGGAATTCTAGTGTTACAGACTGGTGCGTACACAAAGAACTTACGGCAATGAGCATGCCCGAAGTGGTTTTAGCGATAATCACATTATTTGCGGTATCAACATAAAAGCCACCTGCGTTTTGTAACACATTGTAAGGTGAACTTGAAATATTGATGGTAAAATCTACTGGTTTGTTAGGGTTGGGGTTTGGCGTGCTGCCACCACCTGTGTCACTAGATTTTGTGCAAGATCCAAAACATCCCATCACAAGTAGCGCTGCGCCACTCATGCCCACTTGTTCGATAAAGTCTTTTCTTTCCATGGTGTGATGATTTCGTGTAGTGAATCTAACAAACTTTAGGATAGAATGTTTGCTTGTTCTACAAACAAATTATCTTTGCAGCCACTATGTTTAACAAAAGAACAAAAATTAAGGCCCTTTTAACAGGTAGCCTTACAGGACAAACCGTAACCGCCATGGGTTGGGTACGTAGCTTTCGTAACAATCAGTTTATTGCCTTAAATGATGGCAGTACCAATCATAATATTCAGGTAGTAGCCGAATTAGGCTTACTCGATGACGCTACTTTAAAGCGCATTACAACGGGTGCTTCTTTAAAAGTAGAAGGCACACTGATTGAATCTTTGGGTAAAGGACAGTCTGTAGAAATAAAAGCAACTAGCGTAGAAATACTAGGTGATAGTGACGCGGAACAATATCCATTGCAGCCTAAAAAACACAGTCTTGAGTTTTTAAGAGAAATCGCACACTTACGTTTTAGAACGAATACGTTTAGTGCTGTTTTCAGAATTAGACACGCACTCGCATTTGCAGTACATCAGTTTTTTAATGAAAAAGGTTTTGTGTATTTGCACACACCTATTATTACCGCAAGTGACGCAGAAGGTGCTGGTGAAATGTTTAGAGTAACTACATTACCGGTAGACGGTTCTGCACCAAAAACCGAAAGCGGCGATATCGATTTTACGCAAGATTTTTTTGGAAAAAGCACCAACCTAACCGTAAGTGGTCAACTCGAAGGAGAGCTAGGCGCCATGGCGTTTTCAGAGATTTATACCTTTGGTCCAACCTTTAGAGCAGAGAATTCAAACACCACAAGACACCTTGCAGAATTTTGGATGATTGAACCCGAAATGGCTTTTTGTGATATTGAAGACAACCAAAATTTAGCCGAAGAATTTATTCAGTACCTGATTAAATATGCGATGGAAAATTGCGCCGATGATTTGGCGTTTTTAGATCAACGTTTAGCAGAAGAAGAAAAACAAAAACCAACAAACGAAAGACAAGAGTTTGGTTTAATTGAAAAATTAAAATTTGTTACGGATAGTAAATTTGAGCGCATCACTTACACCGAAGCGATTGCCATTTTATTAGACTCACCGGCGTACAAGAAAAAGAAATTTAAATACGACGTAAGTTGGGGCATTGATATGCAAAGTGAGCACGAGCGTTACCTCGTAGAAAAACATTTTAAAAAGCCCGTTATTGTGACTGGATACCCAGCTGCTATTAAAGCGTTTTATATGCGCTTAAATGATGGTTGTGAGCCAGGCAAACAAACCGTGGCGGCGATGGATATTTTAGCGCCAGGCATTGGAGAAATTGTGGGTGGTTCACAAAGAGAAGAGCGACTCGATAAATTAGTAGCGCGTATGGAAGAAATGCATATTCCTACACAAGAAATGAGCTGGTATTTAGACACCCGCCGTTTTGGTACCGTACCACACGCTGGTTTTGGATTAGGATTTGAAAGAATGGTGCAATTTGTTACCGGCATGGGTAATATCAGAGACGTGATTGCTTTTGCGAGAACGCCAAAGAATTGCGAATTTTAAAAAATATGGATTGAACTGTGGATTATATGTGAAATCCCCCTATTTTTGCTGCCCCGAATGGGAATGGTGCGGTAGCTCAGTCGGTAGAGCAAAGGACTGAAAATCCTTGTGTCGCCGGTTCGATCCCGGCCCACACCACAAAGCCTCAGTTGTAACAGCTGGGGCTTTTTAATGCCTCTACAGTATTGAGCTGGTATGTTTTTTTAAGATTCTTTTCCCCTCTGTTTTTACGCGGTCGGTTTTTTTAAAACCCCATACAATATCACTGGCTTTTTTTCTGGACAGTTCAATGTCAACAATCGGTGACGGGTAGTCTTTATCAATGACACAACCATACATGGCCTGTTCAATGGCACTCATTTTCCAAGGTTCATGAATTAGTGATGCCGGTACGTTTTTAAGTTCTTTGATCCACCGTTTTATAAAAAGCCCTTCACTATCATGTTCTTGCGAGTTTTTAACAGGGTTATAAATCCGAATGGTATTAATGCCGGTAACACCCGATTGCATTTGTAATTGCGGGTAATGAATACCTGGTTCATAGTCTAAAAATTGACGTGCTAAAAAATGAAGCTCCCGCCAATCCTGCCAAAGATTGTACACAAAAAAAGAAACAACCATGGCTCTCATTCTAAAATTAATATAGCCCGTTTCTTGTAAAGCGCGCATGCAAGCATCTACAATAGGAACGCCCGTTTTCCCATCTTGCCATGCAGTAATATAAGCTTCGTTTTTAGGTTTTATGATGGCATCATAGGCTTTATTGACGTGCTCAAATTCCATTCGACATTCGTCTTCAAATTTTTGAATAAAATGACAATGCCAGTGTAAGCGTGAAATAAAATTAGAAAGTGCGCGCTTGTTTTTGGCATTCGCATATGCAGCGCATGTGAATTGATACACGGAGCGCATACTTATGTTTCCATAGGCTAAGTAAGGAGATATCCTGCTACAACCCTTTCTACTCAATAGCGGCTTTGATATATGATAGCTATAATTTTTGTGCCGGTCCTCAATAAAACTTTCTAAATAACGCCAAGCCATTGTAGCACCACCTTTTTGAAAATTTGGATGCGGTGTTGTGATATTTTTTGACAAATCCGGTCCTTTCAGTGTTTCATATAGTTCCGGATTTAGTGTTACAATATTCCAATCCTGCTCAGGCGTAACTGTAATGGGCGATGTCATGGTTTGTTCCCAGCGCTGCTTCCAATTTTTTCTTGACTTTAGTTTTCGAATAACGCCATGTATTTGAAATTCTTTCCAAATAATATGATGCTCTTTACATAAAGATTGGATGTCTAAATCTCTGTCATAGGTTTTTTGATTACCTACTTCTATATGCGAATAGATGTTTTGAATATCGTAAACTTCTAGTAAACCGAGTAGTACAGGTTTCACTTCGTTATGAAAATAATAGAGCCTTGCATTTTTTTTATTGAGTTCCAATTGCATGTCAACAATTGATTCGTAAACAAATCGCCAATGCCTTTCGTCACTATCCTCTCCGGCCATTATGGAGGGCTCAAAACAATATAATAAAAGCGTTGGGATACGCTCATCAATCGCTGCTACTAAAGGGGCGTGATCGGTTAACCGAAGGTCTCTTTTAAACCAAACAATATTAATTTTTTGCTTATCCAAAATAATTGGTTTGGTCTTTTTTCTTTACCGAATCGTAACTGTTTTACGCTGCACCGTATGCGCCGAAAAAATACCAAGTGCTCCACCTTCTATATTGGAAGGTGGATTAGATGGCGCAGTCCCGCCTCCCGGTCCAGCACCAGATTGAAGGTTTAAACTATAATAATACGTATAGCTAGTATTTGAAATGCATTGCATTTCTACAAAAACGTTGTCACGTGGTTTGATTTTTAAATTATCGTCACCACCTCTTAATGGTCGTTGATTTACTTTTCCATTATTTAGGTTATCATTAAATACGTGAAAAGTTAGATCTAAGGTGTCGTTAATTTTTTGAATAAAGCGGTAACTATTACCAAGCATTATTGGATCTGAATAAACCGGAATCACACTGTATCTAATTTCGCCATTAAAAGGAAAAGTATTGATGCGTAAACTATCTAAATTTACTTTTTGGGGCATACTAGCAGAAGCGGTATATTTTTTTTGATCTACCAAAACTTCTAAGTTGTAGGTTCCGCCTTCTACACCTTTTATTTTTTGCGTTCTATACAGACCATTGCTTACAAGTTGTAAACTGTCTTTAACCCCCGCTTGATCGGTAATAATTACGCGGGCATTATTTACACCATTTATACGCGTTGGATTATTAAC
This sequence comes from Sediminibacterium sp., assembly GCA_030158535.1. Lineage (GTDB taxonomy): Bacteria > Bacteroidota > Bacteroidia > Chitinophagales > Chitinophagaceae > Sediminibacterium. The sequence continues at coordinate 15,387 of JAOASV010000245.1, read as the reverse complement.
AGACGTAGACATAGACAGCTGCACAAAATAAGGCCCAGCTTGATCCGTAATGCTACCATCAATTACAAGCTTGGGTTGGCTGTCATCTAGTTCCAATGTTATTTCTTTGTCACAACCAACAAGTGTGGTGGCAAAGAGCGAGAATAGAAGTATAATTTTTTTCATGCCTAAAATTTAAATTGATAGGTTACACTTGGTACCCATTTAAAAAGAGCCGTCCTAATAATTTGAGTTCTAGTTGGATCATTGGGGTCGTCTTTAAAACTTATACGGTATGCATTTTCTCTACCATATACATTGTACAAACTAAAATTCCAAGAGCCATGCATTCTTTTAGTTTTATTTTTTTCATAGGTAGCACTAAAATCAAGTCGGTGATAGGCCGGCATACGATTTTCGTTTCTTGCAGCGTATTGATAAAGCGTTTGTCCTTGCAGCGTATATTTTCCTGTAGGATATGTTACAGCGTCTCCGGTATTATAAACAAACACACCAGATATAGACCAGCGATCGTTTAAATCATAAATACCAACAACCGATATATCATGCGTTCGATCCTGACGGGCATTGTACCAGTTGTTCTCATTGATTCCTTCAATTTTTCTTTCTGTTTTAGAAATTGTGTAGCCAACCCATCCTGTTAAGCGCCCTTCTTTTTTCTTTAACAATAATTCAAGACCATATGCTCTTCCTATACCATATAATAAAACACTTTCAACATCCGAAACCGTATTGATTTCGGCACCGTCTTTATAGTCTATTTGATTTTGTAAATATTTATAATAAGCTTCGGCAGTAAATTCAAAATTACTTTTAAATGCTTTTGTTACATAGCCCACACTTATTTGATCCGCAATTTCTGGTTTGATATTATACGAGTTACCAATCCACTGATCGGATGGACTAGACGCCACCGAGTTGCTTAATAAGTGCAAGTGTTGCACGTTTCTAGCATAACCAGCTTTAATACTGGTTTCGTCATTGATACGGTAGTTGGTGGTAATACGGGGTTCTGGATTTATATAGGTTTTTCCAAAACTTGATTTGTTTAGTTTGATAGACGAATTAAGTACCCCATTTTCATAAATATTATATACATCCCCTCCCATTAAACTATACATCGATAGTCGAACACCGTAATCAATGGTTAGTTGGTTAGTGACTCTATAATTGTTGGTGAGGTAAACTGCGTTTTCTAATCCATTTCTGCCCTCTTTAGACACGCTATTAATTACAGTGCCGCTAAATGTACTTGGTGTGATGGTATGCAAAATGCTGTTAAATCCAAAACGGAGCGTATTGGTGCCATTTGCATAAAATGTATAATCTTGCTTGAGGTTTACATCTTTAATATTTGAATTGATATTAAAATTGGTTTCACCGTTTTTTAATTTCACATTGTAATTATAGTCGCTATAAATTAAAGAAGTATTTAAAAAGAGTTTATTGCTAATAATTTTATTCCATCTGATGGTGCCAGTTTTATTGCCCCAGTCAATTCCAAACTCTTGGCCAAGACCAAGCTCATCTCTCCCAAAATAACCCGATACGTAAATTTTATTTTTTGCGTTGATTTGATAATTTGCTTTTGCATTTAAATCATAGAAATATAAAATATTGTCTTTAAATTTTTCGGTTGCTTTTAAAAACATATCCGCATAGGTTCTTCTCCCAGAAAGAATAAACGAAGATTTATTTTTTTGAAGTGGTCCTTCAATGCTCACTTTACTACTAATTAAACCAATTCCACCATTAACGGTATAGTCTTGGTTATTGCCTTCTTTCATTTTTACGTCCAGTACCGATGAAAGCCTGCCGCCGTATTGACTGGCGCTATTGCCTTTGATAATAGTAGCGTCTTTAATGGCATCACTATTAAACGTACTAAAAAATCCAAGTAAGTGTGTGGCATTGTAAACGGGCGCTTCGTCAAGTAAAATTAAATTTTGATCAGCACCACCACCGCGCACAAAAAAACCGCTGTTTCCTTCGCCCGCCGATTTTACACCCGGTAACAATTGAATTGTTTTTAAAAGATCCTTTTCTCCAAAAATAACGGGCACTTTACTAATCGCAGACATGTTAATGGTTTCGGTACCCATTTGTGCCTTGGTTAAATTGTCGTTTTTTCGAGACGATTCTACCACCACTTCTTTTAATACATTTTTTGTTTGTAAAGAAAAGTTGATGGTTTGACTGCTGTCTAGTTTTATTTTTTGAACCAGCGTCTCATACCCTACTTGTGATACCACAACGGAGTAATTGCCTTTTGGTAGCGACAAGGAATAAAAACCGTACTCATTAGAAATAATACCCGCGTTGGGTAATTCCTGGATACGCACCACGGCCTTAATTAAGGATTCGCCTGTTTGTTTGTCGCGAACACTACCGCTAACTACATAGTTTTGTTGTGCTGCTACTGGTGTAAAATGCACCCCTAGGCAAAGGAGGAAAGAAAAAACATATATTTTGTAACGCATAGATAATTGTTAAACAATAGAAACGCTAATTGGTTGAATTCTATAACGTTTTTAAGCCCCCTCTATTGTTCATTCCATTCTATAGGAATAGCAATTTCATTGATTCTTGCAATCATTTGATAAGGCGCGTTGTATCCTAAAAAAGTGTAATTGCCTGTAACTTTAATATTGCGTTTTGATAGTATTTGTAATATTTTGTTTTTGTAGAGCGTAATTTTTTCGTCGTTTGCGTATCCGCTAAACGAAATTATTGCGGCGTATTGCGGAGCTGACTCATGAATGCGAATGCTCTCGTCATTGGGTTTAGGTAAGTTACTTTCATTGTATTTTGTGGGCATTACAAAACTCATTTCTGCGCCCTTTTCTGACATATTCATTCTTACTGGAGCGGTCATTGCAATGCGCTCGTTTTCTTTGTTGCCGCCAAATATAAATCGGGCTAGTTTTCCAAAACCGCTATTAGCCACTGATTTGTAGTTTGTTGCACTCGAATAAACGGTGGCCATGGTTGCTGACGGATAGTATCTTATTTCAAGCTCATCATCTTTTAATACGGTCCTATATTTTTGCTTTTCCGTTTTTACTGCACTATTGGTTACAAAAGATTGAAAAATAATATAAATGGCACATAGCCCTAAAAAAATGTATAAAGCTTTCATGTTGCTGTTTAATTGTATAACAATGCATACTTGAATAGGTTCAAAACAAGGAAAACGACATGTATCAATAGGTTATTAACCCATTTAATTTAATGCTATATTTAGGGCATCTCTTGTGTAAGAACCGCGTGAACATGATAAAAAAAATCGCAACCAATTTAACTTTTTGGGTATTATTTGCTATCACATCAGGGATACTTGTAGGACATTTTTTTCCTGCAACCGGTGTGGCCATGCAACCCTTAGGTAAATATTTTATTGACGTTATTAAATTATTTATCAATCCTATTATTTTACTAACCATTGTTACAGGTATTTGTGGAATGGGGGATTTTAAAAAAGTAGGAAAAGTGGGCGGCAAGGCTCTTTTGTATTTTGAAATTGTAACCACAATAGCATTATTGATTGGTATTGGCGTTGGTTATTTATTAGAGCCAGGCGCTTCTGTAAATACAAGTATTGTTGCTAAAGGAGATATTTCAAAATATAGTGGCGGCAATGTTTCTATTTCTTGGGTTCAGTTTTTTAAAGACAATTTGACCATTCAGGTTTTACTTTTTGCAATCACCGCTGGCATTGTGGTTAGTAAATTAAAAAGCAAAGAAGCTATTTTACCTAAGGTGTACTGGATGTCTAAATATGTATTTAGAGGACTTCACCTTGTTATGAAACTAGCGCCCATTGGGGCTTTTGGCGGTATGGCGTATACGATTGGTAAATATGGCGTAGCAACATTAGTACCCTTAGGAAAGCTCATGGCATGTGTATACATTACAATGGCGCTGTTTATTTTTCTAATGCTCGGCGCTGTTTTGCGTTATTATAAAATAAGCATTTGGAAATATTTAGGCTTTATTAAAAATGAACTACTCATTGTTTTAGGCACTTCTTCTTCAGAAGCGGCGCTACCATCACTGATGGAAAAGTTAGAACATATGGGATGCCATAAATCTGTGGTAGGTCTTGTGGTCCCGGCTGGCTATTCATTTAATTTGGACGGCACTTCTATTTATTTATCGATGGCCATTATATTTTTGGCCCAGGTTTTTCATATCCAACTCAGTTTGGAACAAATCATTACCATCATTGGTATTTTAATGGTAACCTCTAAAGGTGCTGCGGGTGTAACAGGCAGTGGATTTATTATTTTAGCTTCTACTTTAACTGCCACCAAAGTAATTCCAATAGAAGGGCTGGCCTTGCTACTAGGCGTAGACCGCTTTATGTCTGAAGCAAGAGCTATTACCAACTTTATTGGCAACGGGGTTGCTGCTATTTTCATTTCCAATAACGAAAAAATGTTTGACCGGTCTAGAATGTATAAAGCCTTTGGTATGCACAAAAACGAACTTTAGTGCATACTATTTGTTACTTTAGATACTTATGATTGGACATCGTTTTATCAATTTTGTACCTGGTGAAAACTCAAAATCCATATTTGAGCAGATGCTTGACATCTTTACCCAGCTATTAAATTACACCAGTGGTGATGCTACAGAGGCGTTAGACTGGCTCAATCAACTAGACCGTACCCATAAATTTACCGACGACCAGTATGGTGTAGGTGATTTTATTGAAGACCTCAAGCAAAACGGTTATTTAAAAGAAAACCCACAAGAGGGTAAGTTTGCCATCACCGCAAAAACGGAACAAACCATTCGTCAAAAAAGCCTTGAGGAAATTTTTGGGAAGTTAAAAAAAGGCAAACAAGGAAACCATAGCACTACCAAAGCCGGACCTACCGGTGATATCAACTCAGACACCCGCTCTTTTCAGTTTGGTGATTTGATGGAACAAATAGATTTTACGGAGAGCATTAAAAACGCACAAATTAATAGAGGTGTCGATTCTTTTTCGATGCACGAAGATGATTTAGTAATTAGAGAAGCGGATTTTAAAACCCAAACGTCTACGGTGCTCATGATTGATATTTCGCACTCCATGATTTTATATGGTGAGGATAGAATTACGCCAGCAAAAAAAGTAGCGATGGCGCTTTGCGAACTCATCACAAAAAAATATCCAAAAGACACCATCGATATTGTAGTATTTGGTAACGATGCGTGGCAGGTAGAAATTAAAGACCTGCCCTATTTACAAGTAGGGCCCTACCATACCAATACCGTTGCTGGGCTTGAGTTAGCGATGGATATACTGCGCAAACGTAAAACGTCAAACAAGCAAATATTTATGATTACGGATGGCAAACCAACATGTTTAAAAATTGGCGGCCGTTATTACAAAAATAGTTTTGGATTAGACCGTAAAGTGGTGAACCGTTGTATTAACCTTGCGGCACAGTGTAAAAAATTAAAAATTCCGATTACAACATTTATGATTGCATCGGATCCGTATTTACAAAAGTTTGTAGAAGAGTTTACAGAAATGAATAATGGTAAAGCCTATTTTGCGTCACTTGACAATTTGGGCAGTTTTATTTTTAATGATTTTGAAAGTGGCAAAAGAAAAACATTGTATTAATTATGAGTAAGCAAATCGATATTAAAAAAATTGTAACACTTGGTGATTTAAAAAAATCGGGATATAAGCCTAAATCCATTAAAGATGAAGTGCGCGATAATTTAATCGCCAGTATTCAAAATAAAGAAAATGCATTTGAAGGCATTTTGGGTTATGAAGACACCGTTATACCAGATGTGGAGCGCGCCCTATTAAGCCGTCACAATATTTTGTTTTTAGGGCTTCGTGGCCAGGCAAAAACCAGGATGGCACGTCAAATGGTGGACTTACTTGATGAGTATATACCAACTATTGCTGGATCTGAGGTAAATGACGATCCTTTGCAACCCCTTAGCCGCTTTGCGGTAGACCTAATAGCAGAGCATGGCGACGAAACGCCCATTCACTGGGTACATAAAAGCGCCCGTTACGGTGAAAAACTAGCTACACCAGATGTAAGCGTATCCGATTTAATTGGTGATATTGATCCTATCAAAGCAGCTAATTTAAAACTCAGTTTTGCCGATGAAAAAGTTATTCATTACGGTATTATCCCTAGAAGCAACCGTTGCATATTTGTAATTAATGAATTACCCGATTTGCAAGCCAGAATTCAGGTTTCTTTATTTAATATTTTACAAGAAGGTGATATACAAATTAGAGGTTTTAAACTTCGTATGCCACTTGATATTTTATTTGTGTTTACAGCAAACCCCGAAGACTATACCAACAGAGGAAGTATTGTTACGCCATTAAAAGATAGAATAGAAAGTCAGATACTTACGCACTATCCAAAAACGATTGAAACATCACTTGCTATTACGGAGCAAGAAGCCAATATTTTACCTGCACAAAAAGATAAAGTAGAAGTGAGTGATTTAATAAAAAGACTCATCGAACAAGTTTCTTTTGAAGCAAGAACAAACGAGTTTGTAGATAAAAAAAGTGGTGTGAGTGCGCGTTTAACAATCGCTGCATATGAAGCAGCAGTAAGTAGTGCAGAGCGAAGGGCAATTATCCACAACCAAGCTAACACGCAGGTTTGGATTAGTGATTTGTCTGGGATAATACCTGCTATCACAGGAAAAATTGAACTGGTTTATGAAGGTGAACAGGAAGGTCCTTATGAAGTAGCACTTAACTTATTAAACAAATCAATTCGTACTTTATTTGTTACTTATTTTCCAAATCCAGATGATGTAAAAAAACGCAAGGCACCTAAAAAATCAGCTGCCAATGCGCCAGAACAAAAGCAACCCGAAAATCCGTATGCATCTATTGCAAAATGGTTTGATGCGGGCAATCATCTCGATTTGTTTTTAGACATGAAAGATGAAGATAAAATGATCGAACTCTATAAAGTGGATGGTTTATTTGGCATCGTAAAAAAACATTTTCCGCAGGCTGGTGAAAAGCAATCTGCATTACTCATGGAGTTTGTGCTTCACGGTCTTTCATCTTATTCTATCATTAGCAAAAAAATGATTGATGGTAAAATTGAATTTAATGATATGATGGGAAGCATGATTAACCTAGGTGATATGGGAATGGATGATGATGCTTTCAATGATTATGCGTAAATTGAATCAAGAAGCAGTTTTCACATCATAATTTTTAAGTATGCATAAGCGCACTCCATTTTATAAAACGTATCTATTAGGTTTTTTGGTGGCTTGTTTGTTTTGCGCACAATCTACCACAGCACAATCCGATTCATTATTACAACAATTAATCAGTGACAATAAAGTAGACTCAAGTTTAATACAGCCACCGGCTAAAATGCTTTTTACGCAACGTGCTTTGTGGGGAACCAACGGTCTCTTAAAAAACAGGTATAGCGGTAATGACTTGGTGGCCAACAAACAAAAAGACCTCAAAATCAGAAGGACCATGTTGCAGCTACACCAGATTGGTGGCTTTGTTACACTTGGTGGTATGGTTGCGCAGGGTATTGTTGGAAGTCAGTTGTATAAGGGTGATTATAAAGTAAAAGATCTGCACGAAAATTTGGGTATGGCCGTAAACTTAACCTATGGTTTTACAGCATTAAACGGGCTTTTTGCACCTCCCTCATCGTTTAGCCGCGATAAAAAAATAACTTCTATTCGTTTGCATAAATGGCTTGCCGTGCTGCACCTTTCGGGCATGATTGCAACCAATATACTTGCTACACAAATCGAAGACAATGCTTCTTTAAAGCCTATACACCGTGCAGCAGCGTACGTAAGTTTTGCAAGCCTAGCAACAGCACTCATTGTCATAAAATTTTAAGTTATGCTACACTATATTCTTTTAAATCTTTTGATGTCTGTATTTTTTCAGGCACCTACTTACGACATTGCAACCTCTAGTATTACCTACACCATGAAGCATAAATTGCATGCCTGGGATGGAACAAGTAAGCAGGTAAATGTGGCAAGCAAATGGAATGGCGATAAACTAGAACAAATTTCTGTGCTCGCAAAAGTGAGTAGCTTTAATAGTGGACTATCAAGTAGAGATAGTCATATGATTGAAGTGCTCGATGCACTTACCCTTCCTAATATTACGTTTAGTAGTATGAGTATTAAATACAATGGTGCCGAAATACTTGCAACAGGAAAACTACAATTTCACGGAGTTACAAAAGAGGTTCAATTTGTGGTAAAGCCTAAAAAAGAAAACAACCAGTGGCTCTATGAAGGCGAATTTCCAGTGCTTTTAGAATCTTACAATGTAAAAAGACCCAGCTTACTTTTTGTAAAAACAGACGACCTCATGAAAATTAGGTTTGTACTGGTTTTTAAAGACAAATAGTTAGCCTACCCTTCAACATTATCTCTACTGGCTTGTTTAACAGGTATGTCAGTGCAAGCCGTCCTTATTTTTCCGCATCAGCTTTTTAAAAAATCAGCAGTGCTGGATAAAAACAAGCGCCACTATTTAGTGGAAGAACAGCTGTTTTTTACACAATATCCCTTTCATAAAGAAAAGCTGGTGCTGCACAGGGCGTCTATGAAAGCCTATGAGCAGTATCTAGTACAAAACGGGTTTGAGGTAGCGTATATAGATAGCACAAACGAACTTCATGATTGCCGCCTGCTCATTTGTTATTTAGCCAAGCAAGAATGTACGGACATCTCCATCATCGATCCGGTCGACTATTTATTAATGAGGAGAATAAAAAGAGGTTGCGTTTCTAATAATATAAACTTGCAGGTATTGGAAAGCCCAAACTTTTTAAATACGCTTTCTGGCACGCAAAATTATTTTGACTCCAAAAAAAAATATTTTCAAACCGATTTTTATACGGCGCAAAGAAAGCAGCGTAATCTGTTACTAACACCGGACGGTAAACCTGAAGGAGGTAAATGGACATTTGATGCAGAAAACCGCGCCAAATTTCCTAAAAAAGAAATCGTACCAAAGCTACCTACAAGCGGTTCAAATAGTGAACTAGAAGAAGCAGAGGCCTATGTTCAAAAAAACTTTCCAAACAATTATGGATCCATTTTTACAAATCATTTGTTTGCTACCAATTTTGAGGATGCCCAAAAATGGCTTGATATTTTTTTAGCAGAACGTTTTGAAAAGTTTGGAATATATGAAGACGCTATTGTAGAAAAAGAATCGGTATTATACCATTCTGTCCTATCACCCATGTTAAATATTGGCCTTCTCACACCGCAGCAAATTATTGATGAAACAATACGTGTGAGTGCCACAAAAAACATTCCACTTAATTCATTAGAAGGATTTATTAGACAAATTGTAGGCTGGCGTGAATTTATTAGACTTGTGTATGAGCGCGAAGGAACAAAACAGCGCACTACCAATTACTGGAAATTTACAAGAAAAATTCCTACATCATTTTGGACCGGCGACACCGGCATAGCGCCTATAGACAGTACCATAAAAAAGATTTTAAAAACAGGCTATGCCCACCATATTGAAAGACTCATGGTACTGGGTAATTTTATGCTCCTCTGCGAATTTGATCCGGACGAGGTGCACAAGTGGTTTATGGAAATGTTTATTGACGCTTACGACTGGGTGATGGTGCCCAATGTATATGGTATGACTCAGTTTGCCGACGGCGGCCTCATGACCACCAAGCCCTATATCAGTGGCAGTAATTACCTTATGAAAATGAGTGATTATGAAAAGGGAGCCTGGCAACCTATTTGGGATGGATTGTTTTGGCGCTTCATGCATGTACACCGCAGTTTCTTTTTACAAAACCCACGCTTAGGCATGCTCGTAAAAACATTTGATAAAATGACAGATGAAAAAAGGGATGCACATTTACAAATAGCCGAAAATTATTTACAATCATTAGACAAGTAAAAACATGAACACGACTTTAGATTTGGTTCAGTTAATGGAAATGGAGCAGCGAAAAAGAGCGCAGTTCATCAATAGCATTAGTGGATTTAGAAGCGTTGCACTTATTGGCACTACAGACACAAACGGACAAACCAATTTGGCCATATTTAGTTCTATTGTTCATATTGGTTCCAATCCACCCCTATTAAGTTTTATCATGCGCCCCGATTCTGTGGAGCGGCATACACTTACTAATATTATGGAAACTGGTTTTTATACCATTAACCATATTAATGCTGATATGTATGAAAAGGCGCATCAAACATCGGCCCGTTATCCTAAAAACGTATCAGAATTTGAAGCAACAGGGCTAACACCATCGTTTAAAAATGGTTTTGTGGCACCTTTTGTTGCAGAAAGTCATATTCAAATAGGCATGGAGTTTAAGGAGCGAATAAATATTAACATCAATCAAACGAGTATGATTATTGGTGAAATAAAATTTGTGCACTATCCTGACAACTGTTTATTGGATGATGGATTTTTAGATATTGAAAAAGCAGGTACTATTACAAGTTCAGGAGTAGATAGTTATCATACTACCCAATTACTTCAAAAACTCGAATATGCTAAGCCTTAATAATGATTCGCTAACACTATTTCCTACTAGTTATGATTTGATAGTTGAGCGTATTAATGCTATTAATCCCATTAAGTATGCTAAAACAAGAAATTTTATTAATGGGGATGTTACCTATTTGTCGGCCTATATATCAAGGGGTGTAATTAGCGTGCAGCAAATCAAGGAATCTGTTTTGCAAAAAGGATATAAGCCCTATGAAATCGAAAAGTTTTTGCAAGAACTTGCTTGGCGCGAATATTATCAGCGTGTTTGGCAGGTAAAAAAAGAGGAACTATTTGCTGATTTAAAACAACCACAACCAGATTTTTTACATCATCAAATTCCTACTGCTATTGTTAATGCGTCAACAGGCATTCAGGTCATTGATGATCAAATCAATGCTTTTTATAGCACCGGATATTTACACAATCATATCAGAATGTATTTAGCAGCTATGGTTTGTAACAATGCAAAATCACACTGGCTCACACCCGCGCGTTGGATGTATTATCATTTACTTGATGGCGACCTTGCAAGCAATAGTTGTAGTTGGCAGTGGGTGGCCGGTAGTTTTTCATCAAAAAAATATTACTGCAACCAAGAAAATATCAATAAGTATACGGGTACAAATCAAGCGCAAACATTTTTAGATGATAGTTATGAGCATATTGCTACAATGCCCGTCCCTAATGTGTTAGAAGATACAACAACCCTAGATTTAAAAACTAATTTGCCGCAAACTGAGGTTCCTTTACTAGACATATCTAAGCCAACGCTACTTTACAATAGCTATAATTTAGATCCAGTTTGGCGTGCCACAGAAAATGTAAATAGGGTACTATTATTAGAACCTTCTCATTTTAATAAATATCCTGTAAGTGAAAAAGTGATCGATTTTATTATTGGACTATCAAAAAATATAGACGGTATTATTGTTTATGTTGGAGAAGTTGATGCACTCATCAAGCAATATGAAGATCTAACAAATTCAAATGCATTTATCTCAAAAGAACACCCAGCATTTGAATATTACCCAGGCATGAAAGATAGTAGAGACTGGATGTTTCCAAACACCGAAGGTTATTACCCATCTTTTTTTGGTTTCTGGAAAAAAGGAACGAGCGCAAAAAATAGAAAATAATTTATTTTTTTACGGGCGCCCAAGCGCCTAGTATTTTATCATTACTATAGCCTAGAACTTCTTGACTTGTTAATTGTTTTGACCATGAAACCCTTTTTTGAGGGTTAGCGCCAGGTCCTGTGCTATTGTACTCTCTATATCTTGCAGTTAACTCATTAGCAGGATTTTTCCAATTATTCCAACCTTCTTCTATAATGTGCTGACCCATCCAGCAGTCTAAATACGTTACACTAGCGGTTGGCGACCACGGCCTTCCAAGAGATACTTTATTGATGGCACTATCTGCAGTTAGTTTGCAGCGTTTAAATACAAATCCAAAAGGAATAATTGAATTGGTAGAGGCCGCCGTAACGTGTGAGTTTTTCTTGCTATGAATATGACAATCTTCAAACACCGCGGTAGCGGCTCCAAAAATAAAATCGGTAGTGCCTTCTATATAACAGTCTTTAAAATACTGCTTGACGCCATTGCCACTTAAAAACAACACATCCTGAAAGCCCGTCATTTTGCAATTAAAAAAACTGGCCCTATTGCCCTCAACCCTTACTGCTACGGCCTGTCCAGCGGTAAAACCTGCCTGATTGCTAAAACTGATGTTTTGTGCTTGAAAATCATTTCCATAAATAAAAACAGTAGCACAAGTCCATGTGTTTAGGGTGTCACCATCGGGTGTTTTAACACCAGCATGGTTATTAAAATTTATAATGGTAGTATTTACATCTTCGCCAATGAGTGTAATATTTGATTTACTGGCATCCACTACCACCACCTCATTATATACCCCTGCCTTCACAAAAATTTTAACGGGCTTTGTGTTACCGGATGGAATGGCATTTAATACCTCCTGTATGCTATGGTATTTTGAAGATTTGTCTTTTGAAACCGTGTATTGAAAAGATTGTGCTTGTGTACATACTGCACAAAGAAGTAAACAAATAAATAAGTACAAGTTTAACCGCATGCTAGTATGCTTTTATTTAACAATGCCGTGACGTTGATTATCACTAATTTCGATGAATAAAATAGTATCAATATTTAAAGATATGGTAATTAAATTACTTAAAAACAGATCCGATATTGGTGCAGGTACCAGGGGTTCTGATATGGGCATTGATGCACTTGAAATAGCGGCTATCAATCAAAACAATGATTTTTTTCATAGGCATTTGTTTCAAGATATTGTTACGCACAATGAAACCATCTAC
>JAOASV010000245.1:0-2505 GCA_030158535.1 Sediminibacterium sp. | reverse complement strand
ATCTACCAAAAAAACACCAACAGTTTTGCAAAACGAATAGAACACGTTGCAGAGCAGTGCAACCGGGTTTGTGATGCTGTTTCAACAGCGCTTTTGCAAAATTATTTTCCTGTCGTTTTATCTGGCGATCACTCATCAGCACTTGGGACTATTAGCGGTATCAAAAATGCGCATCCAAACAAAAAACTAGGCGTGGTTTGGATAGACGCCCACGCTGATATTCATTCTCCATATACCTCTCCTTCAGGAAATATACATGGCATGCCACTAGCAGCAGCAATGGGTTTGGACCATACACATATTCAAGTAAACAAAATCTCTGATGATACAATTAGTCATTGGAATGCCTTAAAAAACATAGGTGCCAAGGGTCCTAAATTAACACCCAATAATTTAGTGTATTTTGGTTTAAGAGATTTTGAACTTGCAGAAAAACAATTTATTGAAGAAGCTTCTATTTCAAATTTTACAGTGGAACAGCTTCGTGAAAACGGATTGCAAAATACGCTTGCTACTATTATTAAAAAGTTCGAAGACGTTGATGAAATATACATTTCATTTGATGTGGATTCTATGGATTGCGACCAAATTTCATACGGAACTGGCACACCCGTAAAATCCGGGTTTTTACCTGACGAAATAAGTCAAATTCTTGAACAACTAATGTCTACCAATAAAGTTGTTTGTTTAGAAATTGCCGAAATAAATCCTTTATTGGATAATAAAGGAAATAAAATGGCAGAAACCGCTTTTCAAATTCTTTCTAATCTTGAACAACAATTAACGCTTTTATAATGCAAACACAGGATTTTAAAAACACGTCCTATTATACCGGATTAGAAGATAAGTATGGTGCCCATAACTACCATCCTTTACCTGTTGTAATCGAAAGAGGGCAAGGTGTATACTTATACGATGTTGAAGGAAAACAGTATTTTGATTTTTTAAGTGGGTACTCGGCGGTAAACCAGGGGCATTGTCATCCGGATATTATAAACGCAATGACAGCGCAGGCATCAAAGCTTACGCTTACCTCTAGGGCTTTCTATAACAACCAATTAGGCGAATACGAACAGTTTATCACGCAGTATTTTGGTTATCAAAAAGTATTGCCCATGAATACCGGTGTAGAAGCAGGTGAAACAGCTGTTAAGCTTGCTAGGCGCTGGGCTTATGAGAAAAAAGGAGTTGCACCAAACCAAGCAGTTATTGTATTTCCAAAAGGTAATTTTTGGGGTAGAACCATTGCAGCAATTTCTAGTTCATCAGATCCAAGTAGTTATCAAAATTTTGGTCCTTTTGTTCCGGGGTTTGAGCAAATACCTTACAACGATATAGGTGCATTAGCCGCAGCACTTCAAAATAAAAATGTTGCTGCGTTTATGGTAGAACCCATTCAGGGGGAAGCGGGTGTTATTGTTCCGGACAAGGGTTATTTAAAAGCTGCTTATGATTTATGCAAACAACACAACGTACTTTTTATAGCGGATGAAATTCAAACTGGCCTTTGTAGAACGGGAAAATTATTAGCATCCGATTATGATGATGTACGACCAGATATTTTAATGTTAGGAAAAGCACTGAGTGGTGGCGTCATGCCTATCAGTGCTGTATTATGTGATGACTATATCATGGAAACAATTAAGCCTGGTGAACATGGCAGTACTTTTGGTGGCAATCCACTTGCTTGTGTGGTAGCAGTAGCTGCTCTTAAAGTGTTACGCGATCAAAATTTAGCAGTGAATGCTTATGAAATGGGTATTTTGTTTAGATCGGAATTAGAAAAAATAAATTCACCATTTATAAGCGTTGTTAGAGGCAAAGGTCTTTTAAATGCCATAGAAGTTGCGCATCCAAATTCAAATGCAGCCTGGGATTTTTGTTTGGTCTTAAAAGAAAATGGACTGCTTGCAAAACCTACCCACGGTAATAAAATAAGATTTGCACCACCACTGATTATAACACGTGATCAAATTTTAGAAAGCATAGCTATTATTCAAAAATCTTTGAATCAATTTTTAGCGGCGTAGGATTACCGCATCATTTCGTACACAAAATTAAGCCGGTCAGGTTCGTTGTAATAGGCAACCATTTCTTCGCTTACTTTTTTTGCACCTAATTTTTCTATGGCTATTTGCGATCTAATATTTTGTGCACCAATATGAAAAATAACTTTTTCGATATAAATGAAAGCGTAGTTTAATAGGAGTGTTTTCACTTGCTTGTTAATGCCTTTACCCCAGCAGTCTCTACTAAAAAAAGTGTAGCCAATTTTTATTTCATTATCAATTGGTTTATAGTCATAAAACCTAGTAGAGCCAAGGGTTTTACCGCTGTCTACGTCTCTAACAATAAATGCCCCACCTGATGCTAAAGCGCCTTCAAAAAACGATTCAAAGACTTCTTTTTGATATCTGTTAGGATTTGGATGTTGCTCCCAAATAAGCGGATCTGATGCAGCCGCATAGAGCTCATTGAAGTGAGAGGGCTGCAGTGGTTCTAACC
>JAOASV010000244.1 GCA_030158535.1 Sediminibacterium sp. | reverse complement strand
CTATTTGAGAAAGAATATGCGTATTTAAATTTTCGGTAAATCTTTTTTCCATACGGCCATAACGCACATGGCTTAAATTTTTAAGCCACTCAAAATAAGATACCGTTACACCGCCTGCATTTAAATACATGTCAGGCACTACCAGTGTACCTTTTGCTGCAAATATTTCATCCGCTTCAGGCGTTAATGGACCATTGGCAGCTTCGCCAATAATTTTTGCTTGCACACGTGGCGCGTTTTCACCATTGATTACATTTTCAAGTGCTGCAGGAATTAAAATATCGCAAGCAAGCTCTAATGCATCTGTGCTTTTTGCAATATTGGTAGCACCCGGAAAATTTAATATAGACCCCGTTTTTTTACGGTGTTGAAAAACTTCTTCTTCGTTTAATCCGTCGGCATTAAAAATAGCGCCTTCAAATTCTGCGATTGCAATTACTTTAGAACCATGCTCTCTAAAAAATTTGGCACTATGGTATCCAACGTTTCCTAACCCTTGTACAACCACTGTTTTACCAGCAACACCCACTGTTAATCCACGCTTTTCCATTTCGTCTTGCATATTGCACACTTCACGGATACCAAAGAAAACACCGAGGCCTGTAGCTTCTTTTCTACCTCTTACCCCACCTTGTGTAATAGGCTTACCCGTAACACAACCAGCGGCATCAATTTCGCCTGGCTTTAATGAAGCATAGGTATCAACGATCCATGCCATTTCACGTTCGCCGGTACCATAATCAGGTGCAGGCACATCAATGCCAGGTCCAATAAAATTCTTTTTAACGAGCTCTGCAGTATACCTACGCGTAATTTTTTCTAACTCATATGCAGAGTGCTCACGTGGATTAATTTTAATACCGCCTTTACCACCTCCAAAAGGAACGTTAACAATGGCACACTTATATGTCATAAGAGATGCAAGCGCCATTACTTCGTCTTGGTTTACTTCTTCACTAAATCGAATACCTCCTTTACATGGAGATTTGTGTTGAGAGTGTTGCACACGGTAGGCTTCAATTACTTCGATGCGACCGTCATCCATTTTTACTGGAAAGCGCATGCTATACACACTATTACAAGCTTTAATTTGTTCTAGCAATCCATTTTCCCAATTAGTAAATTTAGACGCTTTGTCAAAACTTTTTTCTACACTTTTAAAAAAACTATATGGCGCATTAGTAGACATAACAATCGATTTATTTGTTTTCTAATTTTGATATTTTTTTGTCAATAGAATATACATATATAAAAAGCCCGGTTACAATGGTTGCAACAACAGCCATTACAACATAAATTTTCCCGTTGCTGCGCATCACATCTGTGTTTGCATTAACAGCAGCGTCTTGGGCATATACTGAAACAACACAAACATGTGCCATCAATATAAGTAACAATGATTTAAAATATTTTTTCATAATTTATTTTGCTTTAAGGATTTCGTATCTAATTTTTAAAGTACTCACCCAAACACCTAGTAAGGTCCAACCAATAACAGCTGGATAAAATACAGAACGCATATTGGCATCCATATCTTTTCCATTAATACCCGGATTACCTTCACTAC
>JAOASV010000243.1 GCA_030158535.1 Sediminibacterium sp. | reverse complement strand
CTTAAAATCCTGTTCGCCGCAACGCGAGTGCGGGTTCGATTCCCGCCTGGGGCACTATCCCTTCGCTTACGCGAGGGGATTTTTTTTGCTATCTTGTGAGCATAATTTATTCAATGGCTCATCATAAGCACCGAACAGCATCCGATTGTCTTAATTGTGGCACTATTGTGGTAGGCAAGTTTTGCCATAATTGTGGTCAAGAAAATATTGAGGGTAAAGAAACCTTCTTTCAAATCATATATCATTTTATAGAAGATATCACCCATTTTGATGGAAAACTCATAAAAACGCTTAGGCTACTCCTTACAAAGCCAGGTTTATTAACAAAAGCATACGTTGATGGAAAAAGAGTTAGTTACATTCATCCCATCAGAATGTATATATTTATTTCAGCTGTCTTCTTTCTGTTTATATTTTCTGGTGATCAAAAACTTATCGATGTAGATACAAAGTCATCGAAATCATCAGGTATTGTATTTGGTGATAGTACTTTTAACACGGTTGCGAGGTATGATAGTGCACAAAAAACATTACCGCAGCAAGAAAGGGATGGTTGGTTTACTTCAAAACTTACTAAACAGCAAATACTAATTAATAATAAGTACGGTAATGATCAAAATAAAATATTAAATGCTGTAGTAGAAAATTTCAAACACAATTTCTCTAAAATACTATACCTATCGTTACCCATATTTGCTTTTTTCTTATGGGTATTATACAAACGGAATAAGTCTTATTATTTTGCCGACCACATGATATTTTCAATACACTTATACTGTGCGTACTTTATCATCATTTTTATATACACAATGCTATCGCTTGTTGTAAAGTTTTTCACTCCCTCCACAGGTATTTTAGATGTAATTTATTTTGGTTCACTACTATTTTATTTTTATAAAGCTATTCGTATATTTTATGGGCAATCCAGAAAAAAAACGATGCTTAAATTTGTACTCATTAACATTTTGAATGTTTTTTCTTTTATGTTTTTATTTCTTGTACTTATCTTATTTTCCTTATTTACACTCTAATGACCATTCTTTTATTTGATAATAATTTAAGACATCAGCTGTATCCATTTACGCATACAAGAGCTGTTGGCAACATTAGATTAGGCATATTTACGCCACAAGAAAGATGGCAGATCATTACTGGAGGTCAAGTTCAATTGCATACCTCAAAGCAATTGCAGCCTTTGTACGGAACACCACAATTAGGCGCAAGTACATTGTGGATTGATGCTGCACTCATATTAAATACCGCATTAATTGACCAAATAAAAGCACTACAAACCGGCCAATGTATATATGATACAACAGGTTTTATTGCAGGCGTTGGTGCGTCCAATCAAATTGATGACTATACCACTAAAACAAAGTTAGAAGATCAAAAGAGGATACAATACGCTTCTGATTTAGTTGAACATAATAACGCGCAAATCAGGTTTGATTTTGCATTAGCAACCGCTGGTAAAACATCGGCTCCCATTCCAAATTCATGCACAGCAACTAATAAAGAACAAATTTTTATTGAAGAAAACACAAACCTTTCTCATTGCCATTTAAATGCGAGTACGGGGCCCATTTACAT
>JAOASV010000242.1 GCA_030158535.1 Sediminibacterium sp. | reverse complement strand
CCGTAAGGGTTTAATGGCTTAAGCGCTGCAACCGTTTCGTGCGCATCGTTGTAGCCATTTTCACCAGCACCGTAGGTTGCTGCCGATGATGCATAAATGAGTGGAATATTTTTTGAAGTGCAGTACTGCCAAATTTGTTTTGAATATTCTAGGTTGAGTGCTTCATGCACAGAATAATCAAACTCGGTGGTATCTGTTCTTGCACCTAAGTGAATGCAAGCATCAATGTTGGTTTCTGTTCTTGACAGCCACTCAAACAAAGAAGCGCGTTCTACAATATGATCGTAAATTTTTCCTTCCCAGTTTTTTCTTTTTGCTTCTACACCAAAATCATCTACTAAAATTAAATGATGATACCCTAGTGCATTTAAATAGCCCGCCATACACGATCCAATAAATCCTGCAGCACCTGTAACGATTATTGTTGAAGGATGTATTGTCATTAGGCTTTCTGTACAATTAATTTATTTGATCAAATTTTCGATAGCAGTATCATATTTATGTTTCCAGCTAGTAATGGTTCCCCAGTTTTCAGCACCAACATTTACTGCACCACTTGTAACTTTTCCTAGAACAGAAAAAGCCACACCCGCCGCTGCCGCGGCTTGTTCAACTGCAGCTACTTGTTCAGCTCCACAACTCACCACCACGCGGCTTTGCGCCTCACCAAACCAGTAGGCATCGGTTCTAAATCCTGCAGGCGCAGCGCCTACCTCAAAACCCAAATTACTTGTAAAACCAGATTCTAAAAGTGTAATGGCAAGACCACCTTCACTAATATCATGTGCACTTACTATGTTTTTATTTTTGATGAGAGATGCCACCAATTGTTGAACGCTAAACTCGGTATCTAAATCAAAATAAGGTGCTGGAGAATATTCTACTTTTTTTAATTTATGTAAATATTCTGAAGACCCAATCTCATTTTGCGGAGCACCTAATAAAACAATAACGTCCCCTTCTTTTTTAAAGTTAAGCGTCATGGTTGCATTCATATCATCTACTATACCCACCATACCAATGGTTGGCGTAGGATACACGGGACCTTCTGGACTTTGGTTGTAAAAACTTACGTTACCACCTGTAACCGGCGTATTAAATTTACGACAAGCATCACCCATTCCGGTTACTGCTTTTACAAATTGATAATACACTTCCGGATCGTATGGATTTCCAAAGTTCAAACAGTTGGTAACACCTATTGGCTCACCACCGCTACAAACAATATTTCTTGCTGCTTCTGCAACGGCAATCATGCCTCCTTTGTATGGATCTGCAAAAACGTATTTACTATTACAATCAACGGTCATGGCAAGGCCTTTACCCGTTCCTTTTGCAAGTACAATTGATGCGTCACTTGGCGCATTGGTAGAAGCATTTGCTGCACCCACCATGCTATCATACTGTGTATATATCCAACGCTTAGATGCAATGTTTGGAAGCGTTGCAAGTGCCTGTGCAGTTTCCTGCACACTTGTTATATCAGCAACATTATTTATATCAAACGCTTCAATTTTTGAAAAATATGCAGGCGCTGTATACTCTCTAGTGTACTGCGGAGCACCACCACCTAACACGAGTTCATGTGCAGGTAACGAAGCTTCGTGCACGCCATTCATATAAAAATTTAACATGCCATCGCCAGTAACTTCTCCAATATTACTTGCAGATAAATCCCACTTCTCAAATATTTCTAAAACCGATGCTTCTTTTCCTTTTTCAACTACAATTAACATGCGCTCTTGGCTCTCACTTAAAAGTAGTTCCCAAGCTTTCATATTTTTTTGGCGTGTAGGTACTTTTTCTAAATCGATGCGCATACCCACGCCACCTTTTGCACTCATCTCTGCAGTAGAACATATAATACCTGCAGCACCCATGTCTTGCATACCTACAATAGCGCCAGTATGAATGAGTTCTAAGCAAGCTTCTAATAATTTTTTCTCTTGGAATGGATCCCCTACTTGAACTGCTGGTAATTCTTCTACGCTATCAGCAGTAATATCTGCAGATGCAAAACTTGCACCACCAATACCATCTTTACCCGTTGCACTTCCTACAAAAAATACAGGATTACCAATTCCTTCTGCAGTTGCAGAAATCATATCCCCTGCTTTCATGATACCAACACTCATGGCATTTACAAGCGGGTTGGTATGGTAGCAATCTTCAAAATAAACTTCACCACCAACTGTAGGCACGCCAAAACAATTGCCGTAATGCCCAATGCCATGCACCACACCTTTTAACAAGCGCTGTGTTTTGGTATCTTGTAAATTTCCAAAACGCAAACTATTGAGTGACGCAATTGGACGCGCACCCATGGTAAATATATCTCGCTGAATACCACCTACACCAGTAGCAGCTCCCTGAAAAGGTTCTAGTGCACTTGGGTGGTTATGACTTTCAATTTTAAATACCACGCCAAAGCCACCACCCATATCCATGAGACCAGCATTTTCTTCACCAGCGGCTACTAACATTCTTCCTCCATCACGTGGCAATGTTTTGAGCCACTTAATCGAGTTTTTATAACTACAATGCTCACTCCACATAGCACTAAAAGAACATAGCTCTGTAAAGTTGGGCGTTCGACCTAATTTTTGCTTGATGAGTTCAAATTCTTCGGCAGTAAGGCGAAGTTTTTGGGCGGTTTCTACTGTAATCTCCATGATGCTGCGAAGGTAAGATAGCATCTCCTATTTGTATAGCTGAATTACCAACATTAAGACCCCCAAAATGTGTAATTCAATTCTTTATATAAAAACCAAGTAATTCATTTAATTTATATATTAATTATTTTAATTATGTTAATATTTTAAGACAATTTGTAAATATCTATTGATAAATAATTACAAATCTCATCAACCATGTCTTATTTTTGCCAAATAATCAAATAAATAAGCACTTTGATTAATATACATAATTTTTTTAATACAAAAGCGCACCCATGTCAGCATCGAAATTAGAGTACATTTGGCTAGATGGCTACAAGCCTACACAGTCTTTAAGAAGTAAGACTAAAATTGAAAAAAACTTTAGTGGTAAACTAGAAGATTGTGATATGTGGAGCTTTGATGGCTCTTCTACCGAGCAAGCACTTGGGGGTTCATCAGATTGTCTTTTAAAGCCTGTATTTATTTGTAAAGACCCAGGACGTAAAGACGCATACCTTGTAATGTGTGAAGTATTAAATGCAGATGGCACAGCACACGTATCAAACGGCCGCGCAACCATCGAAGATGATGACAATGACTTTTGGTTTGGTTTCGAACAAGAATATTTCTTGTGGAACCCAAATACCAATAAACCACTAGGTTTCCCAGAAGGTGGCTACCCTGGCCCTCAAGGACCTTACTACTGCTCTGTGGGTGCTAACAATGCATTTGGCAGAAATATTGTAGAAGAACATTTAGACATTTGTTTAGAAGCAGGTTTAAATGTAGAAGGTATCAATGCAGAAGTTGCTGCTGGACAATGGGAATTCCAAATTTTTGCAAAAGGCGCCAAAGAAGCTGGCGACCAAATTTGGGTAGCTCGTTATTTATTAGAAAGAATTGGTGAATCATATGGTGTATCTATCAACTGGCATTGTAAACCACTTGGTACACTAGATTGGAACGGCTCTGGTATGCACGCAAATTTCTCAAACACAACATTAAGAACTTGTGGTAAGCGTGAAGTGTATGAAACCATTTGTGAAGCGTTCCGTCCGTTTGTTAAAGAACATATAGATGTATATGGCGCAGAAAATCATTTACGTTTAACCGGCAAACACGAAACAGCTTCTATCCACGATTTTTCTTTTGGCGTATCAGACAGAGGTGCATCCATTCGTATCCCTATTGGTGCGGTAGAAAAAGGCTGGAAAGGCTGGTTAGAAGACCGTCGTCCAAACTCAGCAGCAGATCCATATAAAGTTGCTGCTCGAATTATCAAAACGGTAAAAACAGCAAAAGTTTAAATTTAGAAGGTTAGGTAAGCAATCGGAGTCCCTCAAATGAAAATTTGGGGGATTTTTTGTTGATTATTATGCTGAAATACCATTAAAAGAGCCGGTACCTTTATGTTTTAATTCATATTAAAACAATTTATATGTCATTACGTTTTGATGCAATTCGTGATTTGAAAAACAATCAAACCACTGTTGCTGCGAGTGCAAAAATTACCGGCATTTTTAATTCGAGCGTTTTTACTTTAAAAACAGCAAGAGAGTACCTCACCGACGAGTCTTATAAAAGTTTAATGACGAGTATAAGAGGAGGTAAAAAAATTGACCGCACCATGGCCAACCAAATTGCCATTGGTATTAAAGCATGGGCCGAAAGTAAAGGCGTAACACACTATACGCACTGGTTCCAACCACTTACCGGAACCACCGCAGAAAAACACGATTCATTTTTTACTTTAAAAGGTGATGGTACTGCTATCGAAGAATTTGATGGCGCTGCACTCATTCAACAAGAACCTGATGCATCTTCTTTTCCAAGTGGTGGACTACGCGCAACTTTTGAAGCAAGAGGTTACACTGCATGGGACCCTTCTTCTCCCGCATTTATTATTGAAATTGGACAAGGTAAAACACTTTGTATTCCTACCTTATTTGTGGCTTACACGGGTGAGTCTTTAGATTATAAAGCGCCTTTATTAAAAGCGGTAGAAGCTATCAATAAAGCAGCTATAGACGTTTGTCATTACTTCGATAAAAACGTAACCAAAGTAACACCTACACTTGGATGGGAACAGGAGTATTTTGTAATTGACGAAGCCATTGCCAATGCAAGACCCGATTTAGTACAGTGTGGAAGAACGGTGTACGGCGCCTCTCCTGCTAAAGGACAACAATTAGAAGATCATTATTTTGGATCGATACCAGAGCGCGTATACGCGTTTATGAGAGACTTTGAACAAGAGTCATACAAACTGGGCATTCCACTTCGTACGCGTCACAATGAAGTAGCACCTGCACAATTTGAGTGCGCGCCGATATTTGAAGAAGTAAATATTGCGGTTGACCACAACACACTTTTAATGGACATCATGAGTCGTGTTGCAAAGCGTCACAAATTAGTGGTACTGTTTCACGAGAAACCTTTTGCAGGCATTAACGGAAGTGGTAAACACAACAACTGGAGTTTGGCAACAGATACAGGTGTTAACTTATTAGCACCGGGTAAAACGCCAAAAACAAACCTCATGTTTTTGACCTTCTTTGTAAACACCATTAAAGCCGTTCATGATTACGCAGATATTTTACGCGCTGCTATTGCATCTGCACCAAACGATCACAGACTAGGCGCCAACGAAGCACCACCTGCTATCATTTCTGTATTTGTGGGACAGTATTTAGCGAAAGTATTAGACGATATCGAAACCCGCGTGGGCAATAAGTTTGACGAGCAGGACGAAGCTATTTTAAAACTCGATTTACATAGAAGTATTCCTGAATTATTATTAGACAATACCGATCGTAACCGTACTTCTCCTTTTGCATTTACAGGAAACAAATTTGAATTTAGAGCCGTAGGTTCTTCTGCTAACTGCGCTATTTCTATGACGGTATTAAATACCATCGTTGCCGACACGCTCAAACAATTTAAATCAGACGTTGATACTCTTATCGAAAAAGGCGACAAAAAAGAAATCGCTATCATGCAAGTGATTCAAAAATACATCGTAGAAAGTAAAGCTGTTTTATTTGAAGGCGATGGCTATAGTGATCAGTGGCACGCGGAGGCAGAACGCAGAGGCCTTCCTAATTTAAAAACAACACCTGTTGCGCTTGATGCGATGGTTACTAAAAAATCAAAAGATTTATTTGAACGTAACCATGTATACACCCACACCGAACTTGAAGCAAGACATGAAATTGAACTAGAAAAATATATTAAAAAAGTACAGATAGAAGCGCGTATCATGGGAGATCTAGCCATCAACCATATTTTACCTGCAGCCATCACGTACCAAAATAAATTATCTAGCAATATAGCTGGATTAAAAGCTGCTGGACTTGGCGCAGATACCTATGCAAGTCAAACCGATTTATTGCAACAGGTAAGCAAGCACATACAGGTTATTTACACCCAGGTAAATGCAATGGTAGAAGCTAGAAAAGTAGCCAACAATATCGAAGACACTAGAAAAAAAGCAATTGCTTATGAAGCGGATGTGAAATCAGCATTTTTTGATGAAATCCGTTATCATGTAGACAAGCTAGAACATTTAGTAGACGACGATAAATGGACCTTACCAAAGTATAGAGAAATGTTATTTTTAAGATAAGCGTACCGAATAATCAATGAGGTTTGCCGAAAAAATAAATGCAACAAATATTATTTTACTATCTTAACAAAACCTAAAAATTAAATTATGAAAAAAATAATCGCACTCTTAACGATTGTTGGTTGCATCGCAGCTACAAGTGTTATGGCACAAGGTGGTGGTGGATTTGGTGGTGGTCAGCAAATGGACCCTGCTCAAATGCTTGAAATGATGAAACAACGTATCAAGCCACAGTTAATTGAAAAAACCAAGCTTTCTGACACGGAAGCAGATAAGGTTTTAGAAATCCAATTATGGGCACAATCACAAGGTCGTGGACTTCGTGATTTATCAGAAGAAGAAAGAGCCGCAAAACAAAAAGAAACTGCCGACGAGCGTAAGAAGAAATTAAAAGCAATTCCTTTAACAGACGATCAAATTAAAGCAGTAGACGACTTCTACGAAGAAATGAGAAGAAACAGACCACAGCGTGGTGGTGGACAATAAATCCAATAGCATTCAAAAAAAATCCCTT
>JAOASV010000241.1 GCA_030158535.1 Sediminibacterium sp. | reverse complement strand
ATTTAATTTCTACCGCAAAAGACAATGAACTCATTACTACCGAAGGCTATACGAAACCAGTAAGTAAAGATGGCACTGATAGGCTTGCCAGCGTGTATAAATATGTACATGAAAATTTTAAGCAACCTATTTCCTTAAATCAAGTAGCAGAGCTTGCTAATTTAACGCCGCAATCTTTTTGCAGGTTGTTTAAAAAACGTAACAAGAAAAAATTTGTTGAATATTTAAATGATATGCGCATTGCACAAGCTTGTAAATATTTAATAGAAACAGACTGGAGTATCTCTGAAGTAGCCTATGCATGCGGTTATAAGTCGGTTTCAAATTTTAATAAACTATTTAAAGAAACAAAAAACTGTTGTCCAAAAGCATTTAGGGTTCAGTTTGATAAATAAAAAAATAGCCGCTCGTAAGAGCGGCTATTTTTATGCGTAAAAATTTTCGTAGTCCAATTACTTATCCCAGAAAATTTTGTTAGTTGCTTTATCATTTGCGCTAACAGCAGCGTAATTCGCTTTGTTATACACGTTTTCTGAAGAAGGATACATCCATCTTGTAGGCGGAGCTACGTTTGTTGGAGTTGCATCATCAGCCCAGAATCTTAAAGCTGGTAAATCTGTTCTTCTAACTTCAGCCCAGTTTTCAAATGGTTGAATTACATTGTAATGTAACCAACGTTGATTTGAAATAAGTGCTTGTCTTGCAGCAGTTGTTGTTGCAAGATCCCAGTTAATACCTGCAGCAGTTTGGTACGCTGTTACTTGAGCAGCAGTGTAAGGCACTACAGCAGGGCTGGTTGTGTTAGTAGATAATTTACGGATATTGTAGTATTGCTCTGTAGATTGCTCGATACCTTTATTGTAAGCATCCTTAGCAGCTGTTAAGTTACCAGCTTTTAAATGCGCTTCCGCTAAATGGAATGATACTTCTGCAGCGTTAATTAAAATACCAGGGAAGAACAAGTTTCTACTTGTAGTAGAACGGTTGTACATCGATACGGTATTCGTTAAAATTAATGCATCAGTTACAGAAGCAGTAGCCATTTGGTCGATACCTCTGTAAGTTGTACCTGCAGCAGTACCTGGCTCAAATAATACAGGTAAACGTGGATCGCCATTTGTTAACATATGGTTGATCATTGTTGCACCAGCAAGGTTACCATTCCAATCTTCTAAACCACCTTGGAAGTTGCTACCAGCAACTGGTGTGTTTAAGCTAAATACATTGATTTGAACGTTTTCTGCATTTGAACTTACTAATGGGAATGTTGCAGGAGCAGCAGCCATTGCAGCAATTTCAGAAGCAGCTCTTGCACCTAATTCTGAAGAACCAGATACACGCGTAAGCATTCTTAAACGAAGTGAATTACAGTATCTAGTCCAATGTGCTTTGCTACCCTTTAAGATAAAATCTTGGGTATTAAACGCTGTTTGGATAGCAGCTGGAATTGTTAAGCTGTTTAACTCTGTTGAGAAAGCTTTTAAATCATCTAACATTTTAGTGTAGATGTCTTGTGCTTTGTCATACTTAGGTAAAGAAGCTAAATAATCTCCACCGTTGGCACTTAACATACCAGCACCAGACCAAGGAATATCTCCATGAAC
>JAOASV010000240.1 GCA_030158535.1 Sediminibacterium sp. | reverse complement strand
ACACTCAATAAATCAAGGTATTTGCCTTCGCTAAATCTGATTGGAATGTATGGAACAACGGGCTTTGGTTATAACGGACAACCTAGTTCTTTCCTTGATTTTTATCCGATTGGTTTTGCAGGTGTTCAATTATCTTATCCGCTATTTAACGGAACTGTTACGATTCGAAAAATAAATCAGAAAACACTTGAACTCCGAAACAATGACCTTCAATTTGGAATGCTTACCGAACAAAATAATATGCAAGTTGAAAATGCCAAGCTACAAAGAGAAGTCGCTAAAAAAACGGTAGAAACCACAACCGAACAAATCCAATTGGCACAAACAATCTATGAGCAAACCATTCTTCAACAGAAACAAGGAACGGCAAGTTTAACAGATGTTTTGCTTGCAGACAATGCTTTGCGTGAAGCACAACAAACTTATCTATCTGCTGTAATTGATTACCTAAAAGCAGATTTAGAACTAAAAAAACTCACAGGAAATATTTCAACAACCAAATAATTGTCACAATGAACACAAAATCAACAATCCTAAAAAAAGCACTCTACGTCATCATTCCGTTGGCGATAATTGCCATTGTGGTAATTAAGTTGAAAAACAACAAAGAAATTACGCAGAGTAAAGTGTATCAATACGATAAAGAACAAGCTATTAATGTTCAAGTAGATACATTGAAACTCGAAAATGTGAACTCAGAATATTCTTATTCAGGCACATTTGAGCCCAACAAGGAAACAAAAATAAGTGCCGAATTACAAGGGAAAATTAACGCCATTTTAGTTGATGCTGGAAGTGTAGTTAGTAAAGGTCAAACTTTAATTCAATTGGATAATTCACTGCTGAAATTGCAACTGCAAACTATTGAAGTGCAAATAGAAGGATTGGAAGCAGATGTAAACCGCAATACCATTTTGGCTAAAGCAGATGCTATTCAAGGTGTTCAATTAGAAAAAGCAGAATTAGGTTTGAAATCTGCAAAAGTTCAGAAAGCAACTTTGTTGGAGCAGATAAACAAAACGACCATCAAAGCACCTTTTAATGGAGTGGTTACTGCAAAATTAAGTGAAGTAGGAGCTTTTGCTGCACCAGGCGTTCCATTGCTCCAAATAACGGATATTACAACTTTAAAATTCACTGTAAATGTTCCCGAAAAAGATTTAAGTCAGTTCAAATTAAATCAAAGCTATTCACTTTCGGCAGATGCCTATTCTGAAATTCTATTGACTGGAAAAACTGCAATGATTGGCAGTAAAGCCAATATGGGCAGTAGTTTTCCTGTTCAGTTTATGGTAAATAACACATCCGACTTGAAAATAAAATCTGGGATGTTTGGCAAGGTGGATTTGAAAAACGATATCCAAGAAAAGGGAATTATTATTTCGTCCTCAGCTATTGTTGGCTCTGAAAATCAACCAAAAGTTTACCTTATAAAAAATGGTAAAGCAATCATACAAAACATTGTCATTTCAAAAAAGATACAGAATAAATCTGTTGTATCAAGCGGTTTAAAAACAGGTGATATAATTGTAACGAATGGCTTTATAAATCTTTTTGACGGTGCGAATGTAACTGTTAAATAAAATCAGCGAAAAATGAATATTACAGAAATATCAA
>JAOASV010000239.1 GCA_030158535.1 Sediminibacterium sp. | reverse complement strand
AGCTTTTCGAGGCCAAACATATAAGACACCGATAATGAAATGGTGTAAATAGGTAAGCCAAAAACAATAAATAAAAAGATGCCTTGGTCCCTTTTTTTATAAAGTGCATGAATTGCCGCAAAAAAGGCTGTACAATAAATGAGTGGCAAAACAAACATAGGGTGCAATTTAAAAAAATCCGCTCAAGCGGGCCTTTATTTTTTGCCTAGCTGTATAACATGGCCCAACTGCTTTGTAAGCCACTTTTTTGCACGGTCCAGTAGGGTAAAATCGCTTCCAACACTTATATAACTGTGTATTCCTGAATGCCTGTATGCCTTTTGCAAACCCTCGCCATACAAAACGGTTACTGGTTTTTGAAGCGCAGCTGCAAGTGTTCCGGTGCCGGTACTTAAACAGTAAATGGCTTTAGCGGAATAGAGTAGATCGCAAAATTTAAAAATATCGGGTGTTGATAGGGTGTTGGCGCAGCTAATACTAATTGATCTACCACCTAATACTTTCATTTGTGCATTAGGCGTTATATTATTTTGATCAAACCAGTTTTGTATGGTGGCAGAATATTTAATATCGCCCGTATAGGAGATATAATTAGGATCGTAAATGGTTTTGTCAATAAGTGCTTCTACAAGTTTAGGCTTGTAATAAATTTCTGGCTCGTGGTTTCTTTTATGATCGTCAAGCCCGTATGCAAGCATTAAATGATCGAGTAAATTTTCGCCTTCCTGAATATTATCTGAAAAATAAAAAAAGCCAGGATCGTTTGTAAACCCATCTAGGTAAGGGTTTAGTTCCCAAACCAATTTTTTAGTATCGGGGTTTCTAAAAATAGAATCGTTAGAAATAAACACCTGATTAAAACCCCCGTATTGCTTTGCAATGCGTGGCAAATGACTATAAAACAAATGGTCGCCAAGTCCTCCTTTTTGTATGGATAGTATCAGTGTTTTCAAGGGTTACTTGTTGGATTGTAATAATGAATGCTTCCAGTTTTTTATCTGATGCACGAGCTTTTTTATAGCACTCGTTTTTTTCTTGCCGTTGTTTGTTATGTACTTGCAAGGAATAGCTGCAAAGGCATCAAAGCCACGTGCTATAACGTCTTGATGGTATTTGTCAAAGAGGGGCGTAATGTCTTTTCTATCTGAAAAACTAAATCTATTTTGATATTTTGAAACCGCATATTGTTTGTGTAAATCATATCCACTAAAATGATAAAACACAAGTGGATGCTTGCCATTAACCATATATGCGCCCGCTTCATTTTTGGATAAACTTCGTTCTTGTAAATTCCAGTAAGCCATATTATAGCCCGGGTTTGCAAGCACAAAGACTTCTTTGTAAAATAGCGTTGCAAAGTTGAGCCACAACTGATCTACAAAAAGTCCGTTCTCAAAATCAATTTTACATAAACGATACAAACGGTTTTTCCACCAGTTAATAAGCCCAAAAGATTCGGTCCCACGTTTTAAAGCAATAAAACCTAAATTATAAATACCCGCGTTTAAGAAATCTGTTTCGGTAGGGTATTTATCATCGTTAATAGGCTTAGTGATATGCGGTGTTAGCACAATTTGATTGGAGGCTAAATGATTTTCAAGTAATTCAAAAGAGTGATAAACAAATATATCAGGATCTAGGTATACAATACTTTGTACCGCCTCGTTTTTTTCAAATAAGTATGAAAAATAAAAAGGCTTAACTGCTGTATTGAGTTCAGTAATGTTGTACTGCGCACAAAATCCATTAAAATCTGGGATATTAATATCTTTTATAGGAATAAGCGGGTAAGTAATTTGAACAGGTAAAATTTTGTCGTCTAATTCATCCACTAGCCCAATAATAAATGTATACGTTGGGTTGTGTTGTAACAATGAGTCGCCTAGTGCAATGGCTTGCGCTAAATAATTTGCAGAACAAATGGTAAATGCAAGTTTATTGCTTTGTGGCTTCATTATAGTTGAGTGCGTTTTTGAATGATTGATTTAAATACCCCAACATTTTTAAAAACAAAAAATTGAAATATTGAATAGGCTAAAACGCAAGTAAAAATAGACAAAATACAAATAACTATAGGATTGTCAAACGCCATACGAACCCCTAAAATAATTGGTACAAAAATTAAACTTGAAATGAGGGTCTGATAAAGTAGGTTGTAATGGATCTTAAATTTATTGTCATTATTTAAATGATAATAGTAAGCGGCGCATACGATCGTTTCGGTAATAACGGCACTAATGGCAGCACCTTTATCTAATAATATTGGAATTAATACAAGATTGGCCGTAATGCTTACGGCAAGTCCTATTAGCATAGATACAAACACCGCTTTGTTTTGCCCAAAAGGTATAAGTAGTTGAAAAGACAATAAGTGACCTATGCCAATTACAATAGGAAGTAAAGACATGATTTGCATGGTTACAATGCCTGGCTTAAAAGCCTCTCCGGCAAACGTATAAATAAGCTCCGGCGCAAGTGCCATAAGTCCAACCGTAACGGGTATGGTTGTTACAATGGTAACGTCGAGTGAACTTTTTAAATACGATTTAGCCGTTTCAATTTGTTGGTTGCTATAATGATAGGCAATGCTTGGAATGAGTGCGCCACCAACAGCTGTGATAACCGGAATGATAAGTTTAGTAAGCCTGGTAGAAACCGTGTAGTAACCAACTATTTCTGGAGTTGTTAAAAAGTATAAAATAATGGTATCCCAAAGCGTGTAAATGCTAGATGCAATAGTGGCGCCAAAAATAAGTAGTAGGGGTTTAATGTGCGGCGCAAAACTAAGTACCGGCTTTTTAATTTCTAAATGAAAATAAATGTCAATAAAATTATAGACCTGATTGCCTAGTATCGAAAAAATAGAAATCCAGAGGTAGTTAAAAATATCATCACTCGTTTTTACAAATGTATACAGTAGGGCTAGTGAAATTAATTTAATAACAATGGATCTGATAGTTATTTTATGAAATGCCTCAATACCAGTATAATACCAGTCTGTGTAACTGAAACTCAAAAAAACCAATATGCCCGCAACAATATAATAGGGTTGATTATTAGAAAAGAATGGATGAATAAATACAATTATAAAATACAACACAGTCATTACTAAGCTGGTTAAAAAAAACAGCGTACTTAATGATAAAAAAGTACTGGAAAGTTTAGCTGGGCTGTCTCTAACTTTAGCTATTTCCCTTACCCCATAAATAGGAATGCCAATGGCTGCAAATATTGAAAAGTACTGTGCAAAGGACATTACAAACTGTACTTCTCCAATACCTGTTGGTCCTAAAATCCTTGCTACATAAACGAAACTGATGAGTGGAAATAATATATTGGTTAAAGAGAGTAATATATTATAGACGATATTTTTTCTCATGCACCACTAGTTTTTAAGGGCAGAGACTTTTAAATTATCGATGGCCCAACTTCTAGCGCATGTGTCATTTTTATTTCCACCAGCATCGCTCATGGAAATTTTTACAGTTTTAGTGCTGTGTGGTAAACTATGTACTATTTTGTATTTGCTTGTTCCTCTTTTATTATCTTTTAAACTACACAATCCGGGTAAATAAATTTCTTGCGCATGGTTGCCGGCAGGAAAAGTAGGCCCGGAATTTAACCAATTAGGATAGGCCTGTTGGGTATTGCTAACGTTTGAAAATCCAGTTAACAAGCGGTTGTTGCCATCTATAGTTAACATCCATAAATCGTTTTTCCAACCGTCATGCAAATACAAATCAAATTCTACTTTTAAAACGGAATGTTCTGGAAGTTTATCTACGTCAAGTTCAATGCGGGTATTGTTAAACACTCCCAACATTTTTAGGTTTTTGTAATTGGTAATTTTATTAAAAGGGAATATGCCAAAAGCAAAATCGCTTAACCAGCCGGCTGTTACAATCCCTTTAGGGTCGCCATTGTTAAAATTGTTTTCATAAACAACGGTAACATCGGTAAGGTCTTTGGTGCAACTGGTAAAAAGTATGAGTATGCCGCCTACTAATGTTAATAAGTGTTTATATTTAAAATACTTCATATTCATGCCAATTATAGTCAAAAATAACCAACCGGGCCCATTTTAACCCTTTTTTTTGATGCCATCTTGTACCTTTGTGTCCTAATTGTAATTTATGCCCCAAAGCACAGCTCAATTTCCAGTGGTTGTAAAAATTGTAAACGAGTCGGGTAACCCGCTTCCAGCATACGCAACCGAGGGCTCTGCGGGCATGGACTTATGCGCTCATATCCACGAATCGGTGGTGCTGGAGCCGCTAGAACGTAAGCTCATTCCTACCGGATTATTTATAGAACTACCTACTGGTTA
Source organism: Sediminibacterium sp. (assembly GCA_030158535.1). Lineage (GTDB taxonomy): Bacteria > Bacteroidota > Bacteroidia > Chitinophagales > Chitinophagaceae > Sediminibacterium. The sequence continues at coordinate 2,533 of JAOASV010000239.1, read as the reverse complement.
CGAAGCTCAAGTACGTCCTCGCAGTGGGCTAGCATTAAAGCAGGGGATTACCTGTTTAAATTCGCCAGGAACCATCGACGCCGATTATAGAGGTGAAATAGGCGTTATCTTAATTAATTTATCAAACGAAATGCAGGTTATTAAAACCGGCGACCGCATTGCGCAAATGGTAATTGCACCCGTTACACAAATTAGCTGGGAGCCTGCAACTGCACTTACGCCTACAAATAGAGGTGCGGGTGGTTTTGGGAGTACTGGAAAATAAATTTATCAGACACATCAACTACATGAAAATAAAATTATTGGGAATTATTGCTACTGTCATACTCGTTGCCGCTTGCGGAACGGTAAAAAAAGTAGAAGGTATTCAGGAAGCATTGTCTAAAAAAGATACCGCACAAGTAGTGGTTGTAAATACCATTCCGGTTATTGACTCGGGCGCTATTGTGCGCGAGATTATGGGCAAAGTAGGACAACAAAAAATTAATTTTAAAACTTTTAATGCCAAAATAAAAGTAGACTACGAAGGTGCCGAAAAAAAGGATAACTACACCGTGTATTTAAGCATGGTAAAAGATTCGCTGATTCTTATTCGCGTTAAAGGTACTTTTTTAGGAATCGCTGCAGAAGGACTACAGGCAAGGGTTACAAGAGATAGCGTGGTGCTGGTACAAAAAGTAGGAGATAAGTCGGTAACTAAAAGATCGATTGCTTATTTACAAGAGGTAACAGAAATTCCTTTCGATTTTATGTCTTTACAAGACCTACTTATTGGTAACCCTATATTTTTTAGTAATAACCTGGTTTCTTACAAAGCCAACGACAACCAACTACTGATAACCATGGTAGGCGATTTGTTTAAAAACCTCATTAATATTGATAATAGTACCCAGCGTATTTTGTTTTCAAAATTCAACGACGTAAATGCGCTTCGTAACCGCAGTTGCGATATTACGTATGGTAATTTTCAGCCGTTGGGGGCGTATTCCTTTGCAACCGATCGTAAAATTTCTATGTCGGAGAAGTCTAAACTGGACATCTTTTTAGATTTTAAGGAGTTCTCAATCGACGATCCCATCAAATATTCGTTCGAAATCCCTAAAAATTATAAGAAAAAGTAATTTCTGGCTCATTTTGCCGTTAATAAGTAATTGGATCTCTTAAACTCTATGCTAATGACCCTGCAACGCTTTGTTTTTTTAGTGCTTTTTTTAATGACTGTGGTAGGCGCATCGGCTCAACAGTCCCGCGAAGAGCTGCAAAAAAAGGAGCAGGAGCTTAAAAAGGAACTCTCTGATTTAAACAGACAGTTGTCTGAAACGCAAAAAAATAAAAAGCTTTCTTTAAACGAACTCGCACTTATCAAGCGCAAAGTAGCCAAGCGTGAAGAGCTAGTGCGCGGCATCAACAATCAAATTAACGAACTGGACAATACCATTTACTTGAATGAAATGGATATTTACCGCCTTCGTAAAGAACTGGATACCCTTAAATTAAAATACGCCAAGAGCATTGTTTTTGCTTACAAAAGCAGGGGCAGTTACGAGTATTTAAACTTTTTATTTTCGGCCCGTAATTTTAATGACGCCATTAAGCGCATGGCTTATTTAAAAAGTTACAGACAAAATAGAGAAACACAGGCCATTGCCATTGCACAATCACGTGCCATGCTCACGCAAAAAGTAGACGTACTTAACTCTAATAAAAAAGAGCGTATGGTTACACTTACCGCGCAAAGCGAGCAGTTAAAAGTGTTACAAGAAGATAAAAAAGCACAAGACAAAGTGGTGGCGCAGTTAAAGGGGCAGGAGTCTGTAATTGCCAAACAAATCAAAGACAAAGAAAAGCAGCGTGTGCGCATGCAGCAGGCGGTTATGGCTATCATCAAAAGAGAAATTGATGAAGCTGCGCGTAAAGACCGGATTGCCAAACAAAAAGCCATTGATGACGCCAAAAAAAATGCTGCTGCCGCTGCCGCAAAAAATAATAACAACACCGATAATTCGGCAAAAAATAATGCAGCTAATAATACTGCTAAAAATAACAACGCTGTAAATAGTGCTAAAAACAATGAGCCTATTGTGCTTGCTAAAGCAGGTTCGCGTCCATATTCTCCATTTGAATCTACCGAAGAAGGCCGTGAAACCTCTATGCATTTTGAACAAAATAAAGGTCGTTTACCTTGGCCTGTAGACCGTGGAAATGTATTTATTGAATTTGGTGTTTCAACAGTACCTGGTACCAAGCTTAAGCAAAATTCGGATGGTATTCATATTGCATTACCAGAAGGTTCTGCAGTAAAATCAATTGCCGATGGTGAAGTATCTTATGTGGGAGAAGTAAATGGCGACCAGGTTGTAATTGTGCGTCATGGTAAATATTTTACGGTGTACCAACAGCTTTCTAGCGCTAGTGTGAGCGTTGGACGCGAGGTAAAAGCAGGCTCTATGTTAGGCCGCTCAGGTAAAAGTATTGATGGAGAAGGCAGTATTATATTTACCATCAATAACGAGCGTGGTGTGCCGCTCAATCC
>JAOASV010000238.1 GCA_030158535.1 Sediminibacterium sp. | reverse complement strand
TGTTGCACATGCATTTCTGTATACCAGTTCCAATGACCTTTTAAATGCCACTTTTTTTTAAGTGACAATTGCAATAAATTAAACAAGCCGGAGGATTGTTTTGCGGAAAAGAATCCGTCAAAATACATATAATTACTTATGCCATAATAGTTTGCTGAAAATGAAAAATTCCGGTTGGGCTTTTCATATTTTGTCATTAACTGAATACTATTTTCTTTGCTAAAATTGGTGTTGGCATTGATTTTAAAACTACTGGCAGGATCTAATAGAAATGCAGGAGACCTATTAACGTTATTAAACCCAAGTGTTAAATAACCAGCTTTGGCGCCTAAATAACGCTGCAAATAAACTGCCGCATCATAATCGCCCGCATTGTGTCCATTCAAATACAAATTGGCATGCGCATCAATATCCCAGATTTTATTTTTAGACCTATTCTTATAGGCCCCTACTGCGTATATATTATACAAAGAAGCCGTTCCAATGGTATCAAAAGTTCCTTTCAGCGCCTGATACGCTATACCCGTTTTTAAATATTCGCTCTGGTTGTTTTTATCAGGAAATGTAAGAATGCTAAACTCATTGGTGATGTCCTGCCAGCTATCTTTAAAGTTGATAGACTTAGAGGACGTAAGGGGCTTATTAAAATACAAACGGTACTTACTAGAATCTACGTAGGTATCTAAAAACTGATACGCATTGGACGCTACAGATAATGTATGTTGAAGCCTTACCCTTGGATAAAAAATACGGTAGGTAACAGAATCAACAACGCTAGAGTCTTTTTTTCCAAGATCATATTGTTGCCTGATTACAAATTGAGAACCTGTATAAATGTTTCCAGTAGACACATTGGTGTTAAATGGATTTCGTGACGCCGCCGCAGACCTGCCTAGCCTTGTTTCTAATTCGTAAGGATCATTGAGCGATAAGCTATCGAGTTTACCCGGGCTTTGCAATCCTCCGTTTTCGGAAGACGCATTTTTATTGGATAAGAAAACAAAAAAGAGTTCGTATTTGCGGTTGTTAGATTTGAAATGACTGGTAAACCTTAAGTTGTTTACATTGGCATTCTGATTTTTTACTGCCCCCGGCGAATTACTAAAACGGTATTGCAGAGAAAAATTAAAATTGTCTTTTTTATTTTGCGTGTGTAGGAAGTCGACTACTTGTTCGGCCTTAGCGCCCAAAATAAAAGCTAGTTCTGTAAAGGGTCTGGTGGTTTCGTAAAACCTAGTATTCTCTAATGAATAATTATAATTATCATACCCATGAAAGCCTGCATTGAATCCAGCTTTCATGTAAGGATTAAATAGTAGAGACTGTGTTGCAGTTCCTAAATTACCCAAAGAACGCACCGAATATGGGAGTGGGAAATATCTACTAAAATCATTAATAGAACTATCCAGCGTTCTTAATTTGGTGGAATCAAAATGCTTATAAAAAATGGTGATTGAATCTGCTAAACTATTACGGGTTTGTAAAGAATCATTTTTACCCGCGCTATTTTTTATGGGCCTACCCTGACGGTCGTATGTAACAGCGCCTGCTCCAGGCCTACCACCTCTTATCTGCGGCCTATCATCTGATTGGGCTGCAACCAACTGCACTAGACAGCAG
>JAOASV010000237.1 GCA_030158535.1 Sediminibacterium sp. | reverse complement strand
GAATACCACCACCCGGGTGCACACTGCCACCCACAAAGTAGAGGCCGTTATACTGTTTGCTAAAATTAGGATGCCTCAAAAATGCAGCCATGGGTGCGTTGGAACTCGTGCCATACAAAGACCCTTGATATGATGCCGTGTTGGCTTCAATTAATAATGGATCCAATATTTTTTCTGTTTCAATTAAAGGTTCAATCGGTTCACCCAGCATACGTTCAAGTTTTGCCAGCACTTCTTTTTTTACAGCGGCGGTAATTGCTTCCCAGTCCTGACCTGTATTGGCAGGCACATTCACCATCACAAACCAGTTTTGCTTGCCAGCAGGCGCCTGAATACCTGGCTCACATACAGAAGTAATATTGATATAAACTGTAGGATCCGTAAATGGAATTTTTACGTCAAACAAATGCGCAAACTCAGCTTCATAATTTTCTGTAAAAAAAATATTGTGCAAACTTAACTGCGGAAATTCTTTTTTGATGCCCCAATAAAAAATCAAGGCACTACTACTGCGTTCTTGTTCTAAAATTTTTTGTGCTTTTGAAGGCGCTGCTAATAAATTTAGATAGGTAAAATAAACATCTGCGTTACTCACAACAACATCTGCATCTATAGCTGCATCATTGACCACCACACCTGTTACTTGATTATTTTTTGTGGTAATTTTTTGAACAGGACAATTAAAATAAAATTGAACCCCTATTTTTTTTGCTACGGCTACAAGTGTATTGGTAATTGAAATCATACCGCCTGACGGATAAAAACTCCCTTCGTTGTGCTCTAAATGCGCAATCAATGTAAGCATACTGGGTGCCACATAAGGGTTGCTCCCATTATAGGTAGCATACCTGTTAAACAGTTGCACAAGTTTTTTAGATTTAAAAGACCGCTCATTGTGCTTATGCATCGACCTTGTAATATAAGGAAGTTTAAATGCGCCTAACGCCGATAAAAGCGGAATTTTAAAGAGCGTAGAAATTTTATGCAACGAATAATTTAAAAATACTTGACCAATACGGGTATATAATTTTTCGGAAGCTGCTAAATAATTTTTGATACTACTTACTGGCTCTCCCGTTTTTTCATGTGCTTCCTTTGCAAATAAATCAGGATCTGCAGACGCCTCTATAAAAGTACCATCTTCATAAAAATAATGACAGGATACCGGCATTTTATGATAGGTAAAATAATCAGATAATTTTTCGCCAACTAAGGCAAGTAACGCCTCTAATTGATGTGGCTGGGTAAATAAACTAGGGCCTGTATCAAACTGATATCCTTTTTCTGAAAAATAACCAAGCTTACCACCGGGCTTATCTGATTTTTCGTAGACATGCACTTCGTATCCCTGCGCCACCAACCTAATACTAGCTGCAAGTCCTGCAATACCGGAACCAATAATCACTGCTTTTTTAGGCTGCATGTATTTTATTTTGCGGATCTGCCATCCATGCTTTTAATGCAGGATAAGCGATATGAAACCATGCAGTAAAACGGTCTGGCGTTTCCTGAATTTGCTCCTCTAATTCTTTCTCTGTCATAAATGAATAAGCAGCTACTTCATTTGGATTAAAATGCACTGGCCCTTCATAGATTCCTGTAAATACATGATCAAACTCATGCTCTGTTAATCCGTTATCAAATGCTGCTTTATAGGTAAAGTCAAATGCTTTGGTAAGGCTTGTGGCAAACCCCATTTCCTCTATTAACCTTCTGCTAGCTGCGTCCGCAACCTGTTCACCGGGCCTTGGATGACTACAACAGGTATTGGTCCATAACCCACCACTATGGTATTTTGAAAACGCGCGTTGTTGCATTAACAGATCACCGCTTGTATTAAAAACAAAAACACTAAATGCCCTATGAAGTAAAGCCTGTTCATGTGCCGCCATTTTTTCCATGGTACCCAAAACTTCGTCTTTTTCATTTACTAGCACTACTTCTTCTAACATAAGTGCTCTTTATAAAATATTTAATTGACTCCTAATACCAGCTTTTGCAAGTATAAAGGCCTTTCCATAATCTGGAATACGCACACGTGATTCTAAAATATGTGCAGGCTCTAGGCGCTGTATTTTTTTAAATAAAGAGAGGTAATATTTATAGGCAACATACACACCAAATCTAGCCTTTATGGGTAAATGTAAAATGCCCGCATACGCTTCGTCAAAATCTTTTTGAATGTCCTGCTCAATGGCTAGTTTATCTGCCTGGGTAAAATTGGCAAAATCACAATCTGGAAAATACATACGGTCTAGTCCTTCAAAATCTGCTTTTACATCACGCAAAAAATTAACTTTCTGAAATGCAGATCCTAAACTTTTAGCCGCAGGCTTTAATGCATCATACTGCGCCTGATTGCCTTCACAAAAGATATATAAACACATCAGACCTACTACTTCGGCACTGCCGTAGATATAGGTTTCATAACCGGCTCTATCGTAAGTATGTTTTCCTAAATCAAGTTCCATGCTATATAAAAACGCATCGATTAGTGCATGGTCAATACCGTACTGGTTAACGGTCATTTGAAAGCTATGGAGTATTGGATTTAAACTAATGCCTCTTTCGATGGCATCGTAGGTTGCTTTTTTAAATTCCTCAAATAAAAGTGCTTTATCAAAGCCATGAAAAGTGTCTACAATTTCATCCGCAAAACGAACAAAGCCGTAAATATTACAAATGGGCGTACGTAAGTCTTTGTGCAACAATTTAATGGCCGAAGAAAAGCTGGTGCTATACTTTTCGGTCGTTATCCTACTACAATCCTGACTCACTTCATGAAACAGGTTTATCATAGTTGTTTGTTTTTAATTGTTGAATAATGTTTTACAACTTGACCAGCTACCACTTCCCCACTTATCAAACTTGGTGGCACACCTGGCCCCGGAACAGTTAGCTGTCCGGTATAAAATAAATTTTTTACTTTTTTACTACGGCAGCTTGGTTTTAAAACAGCTGTTTGCATTAACGTGTTTGCAAGGCCATATGCATTTCCTTTAAAAGCGTGGTAATCAAACATAAAATCTGATTGTGCAAAAGAGCGCTTGTATACAATGGCATCTTTTACAGATTGCCCTAACCTATTTTCGATGCGGGTTAACATTTGGTCTAAATATTTTTCACGAACTTCTTCTGTATCCCCTGCTAAACCAGTTGCCACTGGCATTAATAAAAATATATTTTCATGCCCATCTGGTGCAGAGGTAGCATCAGTTACAGATGTTACACTCATATAAAAAAGTGGATCGGAAGGCCATGTTTTTGTAGTATAAATTTCGGCACCATGTACTTCAAATGAAGTATCAAAAAATAGAGTATGGTGCTGAGCGCCTACTAATTTTTTATTAAGCCCAATATAATAAATAAGACAACTAGGTGCCATTACGCGCGAATCCCAATATGCAGCACTGTAAGACTGAGCTGCAGCAGGTAGTAGCGCTGTTTCGATGTGGTGGTAATCGGCACCACCAATAATAACGTCTGCTTCAAAATTTCCTTTACTGGTGCAAACGCGTGTAGCTATTTTATTTTCTACCTCTATAGAATTTACTTCGTGTTCAAATTTAAATTGCACCCCAAGTGACAGGGCTAAATCATACATGCCTTCTACAATATTGTACATGCCGGTAGATGGGTACCAAGTTCCGCCTTTAATGTCGGCGTAATTCATGAGTGAATAAAGTGCAGGTGTATGTTCTGGTAAAGCACCTAAAAACAAAACAGGAAACTCCATGAGTTCGCGCAGTTTTGGATTTGTAAAATGTTTGGCAACGTGCTTTTTGATAGACGTGAAAACATCTAGTTTAAAAATCCCTTTTATTAATTCCCAATCTATAAATTCAGTTAAAGATTGACTTGGTTTATGTACGAGCTTGTTAATACCTACTTCATATTTGTACGCTGCTTCTGCTAAAAATGAATCGAGTTGAGCGCCAGCCCCTGGTTCAATTTTTTCAAATAAAGCTTTAAGCTCATTGTAATTTGCAGGTATATCTACAGGACCATCAGGCCAGTATACACGGTAGGAAGGATCAAGACGTATAAGTCTATAATAATCGGATACCTTCTTATTAAACTGATTGAAATAACGTTCAAAAACATCGGGCATCCAGTACCAACTTGGACCCATATCAAATGTAAAACCGGCGGCCTTGTATCTTCTGGCCCTTCCGCCAGGCATCTCATGTTTTTCTAATACAGTAACATCCCAGCCTGCTTTGGCCATAAATGACGCAGCAGACAAGCCGGCAAAGCCGCTTCCAATAATAATAACAGATTGTTTCAAAGTCCAATGAAATTAAGCAAAAATTAGTAGCGGTGCAACTGATTTTTTAAGAGCTTACGCGCAAAGTGAATCCTGCTTTTGATGGTACCGAGTGGCTCGTTTAACATGTCAGCAATTTCATGGTATTTATAACCATCAAAATATAACAGAAAAGGATTTTTAAAAATAATAGGTAAGCTATGAATGGCTTCTTGTACTTCTTTTAAATTAAGTTTAGCAACCGCTTCATTACTAACAGATGTTTGGTTGTTGTCGATTAAAAAATCGTTGGGTGTATTATCAAAAACAGTTGCTTGCTTCGATTTTTTGCGGTAATCATTGATAAAGATGTTACGCATAATCGTATACAACCAAGCTTTAATATTGGTGCCTACATTGTATTTGTCCCTATTGGCAAGTGCTCTGAACAGTGTTTCCTGTACCAAATCTTTCGCTGACTCGTTATCACGAGTAAGCGTAAAAGCGAAAGGCTTTAAGAATGTCGTGTTGTTGATGATGAGTTCGTTGAATTCGGGGGTAGACATTTTGTTTAATTTTTATAAAATCAAAGTTAAACAAAGAAAATCATCCCGCAATCAATTTTGTTTAATTTTTTAAAATAAATATTAAACAAATAAGGAGCTGATAATCAGCTCCTTATGTATAAATTTCATGAATTTAAATAAATTTTAACTATGCTAGCTTGCCCAAATACTCCATTACTTCTGGTAATGAACGCTTGAGGTTAACATTGGAAGGAATCGTTTTTTTGTAATTCTGGGTTAATAATCCAGAAACAACCACCGAGTAGCTAGACATGCTAGCGCCCACTTTTCCTAAAAACTTTTCAAAATTAAAGTTACTAGCCACCGATGTTAGGTGCGTATATAAGAATGAAGGCTGCTTTAAATCAGCTACGTATACAACGTCGCGCATAGGAACGTTAGCGCCTAAGTACAACACTTTTACGCCACGTGTTTTTAATAAATAGTACATAAACAAAATCCCAAGCTCATGGTGTTCACCCTCTGGTAAAAATAAAAGTGCGGTTGCACTTGCTTGTAATGTTGGTACCGTTTTTTCTATCCCTACAATTAATTTTTGTCTAATGATATTGGTTACAAGATGCTCCTGCGCTGGATTGACGCGGCTTGTAACCCACAGTATACCTATTCTTTCGAGGAATGGGAAAATAATTTGCGTGATTGTTTTTTCGATACCCTTACTTGCAATTTGAAAATCAAGTACCGATTCAAAATCTTCGATGCGAAGATCCACCATGCACTCAATCAGCTCATTCACAATTCTTTCAAGTTGCGCTTCCGATTGGGTTAATGAAAAAATTCTTTCTTTCATTTCGATAGGCTCCATCTTATCGATGTGTGAAATTTTATAACCGTACTTATTAAGTAGAGCAATATTCAAAAGCGTGATAAGCTCTTCGTTGGAATAATAGCGGATATTGGTATCCGTTCTTGAAGGATTCAAGAAATTATACCGCTGTTCCCATATACGAATGGTATGGGCTTTAATCCCTGAAAGGTTCTCTAAATCTTTAATGGTAAATGCATCCATGCCCTAATAACAACAAGTATGGCAATTTGTTTAAACTATCCTTTAATTCCCTTTAAATACTGGCCATAGCCACTTTTCTCGTATTTAGCGGCCAGTTTTAAGAGCTGGTCACGGTCAATAAAGCCCATTCGGTAAGCAACTTCCTCAATACAGCCTATTTTTTGGCTTTGGCGCTTTTCAATAACCCTTACAAACTCGCAGGCGTCGCTTAAAGAGTCAAAAGTGCCGGTATCAAGCCAAGCAGTACCACGGTTCATGATACCTACTTGTAAAGTGCCTCTTTGTAAATATTCGTTGTTAACCGTAGTTATTTCATATTCGCCTCTAGCAGAAGGCTCAATATTTTTAGCAATTTCTACAACATCATTGTCATAAAAGTATAAACCTGGCACCGCATAATTGGATTTTGGCTGCACCGGTTTTTCTTCGATAGAAATGGCTTTTTTGTTTTCGTCAAATTCAACCACACCATAACGCTCTGGATCATTTACTTCGTATGCAAATACGGCAGCACCCTCAATGTTGTTAAATGATTGCACGAGCTTACTAAAGCCGGCGCCATAAAAAATATTATCACCAAGTACTAGCGCCACTTTATCGTTACCAATAAAATCAGCACCAATAACAAAAGCTTGTGCAAGGCCATTTGGTTTTTCCTGAACCGCGTAAGAAAATTTACAACCTAGTTCAGAACCATCTTCTAGCAAACGCTGAAACTGCACGCTGTCTTCAGGTGTAGTAATAATTAAAATTTCTTTAATGCCCGCTAACATTAAAATAGATAGCGGATAATATATCATAGGCTTATCATAAATAGGCATTAACTGCTTACTAATTCCTTTTGTAATTGGATAGAGTCTTGTGCCTGATCCACCTGCTAATATGATACCTTTCATGATGTACTATTTAATTTATAAAGAAGCTGCATAGTCTGCAAAGCTTCCGAGTGTTTTATCTTTTTCAGACAATATAATTTCACTGTCTGCTAATTTCCAGTCGATGTTTAAATCCTTGTCGTTGTACATGATACCTACTTCGTTACCGGGTTCATAAAATTTATCAACCTTGTAAAA
>JAOASV010000236.1 GCA_030158535.1 Sediminibacterium sp. | reverse complement strand
AAACAATGGTGTACCCTTTGGGTAAATTTAATTGAGCTTCTACTTTTTGTTGCAAAGTTTTAACAATCGTTTGAACGTCTTTTCCTGCCACATTAAAGCCTACTATAATTCTTCTTTTTGTATTTTCTCTTTGTATTTGATTGACGCCTTCAATTTCTGTAATAGACGCTACATACGCTAGCGGAATTTGCGTTCCTTGCGCAGTTGAAATTTGAAGCGCTGCAATATCTTCCATGTTTTTTCGCGCACTATCTGAAAGTCTAACCACCATATCAAAACGTTTTTCCTCTTCATACACCTGGCCTGTAACCTGACCTGCAAATGCGGTATTAACCACTCTATTTACATCTGACACGTGCACCCCATATTTAGCCATCGCATCTCTATTGTATTTCACAACAACCTGCGGCATACCCGTTACTTGTTCTTCATAAATATCAACAGCACCATCAACAGTTTGCGCAATCGAATGTAACCTAGATGCGTATACAGCTAGCGAATCTAAATTCTCACCAAAAATCTTACAAACAACGTCTTGTCTTGCACCAGTCATGAGTTCATTAAAACGCATTTGCACGGGGTATTGAAAACCCACCGTGATGCCAGGAACCTGTTCTAAAACGGCGGTCATTTTTTCAGAGAGTTCTGGAAAGGTTTTGGCCGAAGTCCATTCTTTTTTATCCTTCAAGATTACCATCATATCTCCTGCTTCAAAAGGCATAGGATCGGTAGGGATTTCTGCACTACCAATTTTTGTAACCACTTTTGTTATTTCTGGAAAGTTGGCCAACAAAAGTTTAACAGCCTCCTGCGTAGAGGCAATTGAACTATTTAAATTACTACCTGTTAAAAGGCGCGTTTCCACCGCAAAATCACCTTCTTCGAGGGATGGCATAAATTCTCCCCCCATTCTCGATAACAAAAGCACTGCAACACCAAACAATATAACTGTTGTGCCAATTACCAGCTTAGGAATCCCCAATACTTTTTGCAAAATGGGCTGGTACTTTCTTTCGATAAAAGCAATGAGTTTATCGGTCCAAGTTTTTTTATGATTCAGCTTTTTATTAAGTACGAGCGCCGCCATCATGGGCACATAGGTAATGGATAAAATAAATGCGCCGATGATTGCAAAAGCAACTGTGAAAGCCATTGGCTTAAACATTTTACCTTCAATACCCTGTAGCGATAAAATAGGTAGGTACACAATTAAAATAATGATTTGACTAAACACTGCTGATTTAATCATTGATCCTGTACTAGACCCTACTTCATCATCCATTTCTTTTTGACCAATAGAAGATAATCCCCTAAAATGTTTTGCATGTGCAAAGCGGTGCAGTATGGCTTCAACTACAATAACCGACCCATCCACTATGAGCCCAAAATCAATGGCACCAAGCGACATTAGATTACCGCCAACCCCAAAATAATTCATTAAAATAATAGCAAACAACATCGAAAGCGGAATCACTGATGATACAATGAGTCCAGCTCTAATATTACCAAGGAAAAACACCAATACAAATACTACAATTAGTGCTCCTTCAATTAAATTGGTTTGAACGGTGCTAATGGCATTGTTGACCATTTTTGTACGGTCTAAAAACGGTTCAATCACCACACCTTCAGGAAGCATT
>JAOASV010000235.1 GCA_030158535.1 Sediminibacterium sp. | reverse complement strand
AAACGATGCGGTATTAAATACGGACACCTTTCAAATGATGAATTTTGATGTGGATCAGTCTAAATATACGCAGTTTGTTTACAACTTACCCTATGCCCCAAATGAGTGTTTGGTAGAGCTTACCAGATTTGGCGTAGACACTATTGATGTTGACTACGCAAAAAAAATATTGGATGATAAAATTAGAACTGAGTTTGGCGATTATGAAATTATCGCTGAAGAAGAAGGCTGCATTCCCATGACAGTTTTAAAGCACCCAGCATCTACTGATGACCGAATTATTCATATGGGTGCCCGTGCTAATTTAATTAAGCCTACCACGGGGTATGGTTTTAAAAAGATGTATGAATTTGCAGCGGCATTTGAAAATCCCGAAAAAGTACAAACATCAAAAACCCGTTTTTTGTTTTACGATCACCTTCTATTAATTATACTAATTAGATGGCCAAACCTCGGTAAAAAAATATTTACCGCGCTGTTTCAAAAAAATTCTATTCAAGCCATTTTTTCTTTTTTGGAAGAGAAGTCTAGGGTGTCTGCCGAAATAAAAATATTTGCTTCACTTCCAATCCTTCCATTTTTAAGAGCCTGTGGCATCTACTTTACAAGCTATTTTAAAAAAGGGTACTTGTTTACAGTTGGATGTATGGCTTTGTATTTTTTACTAGAGTTGATGAGTCCAGCAGTGGCTAGTCAATTTGGATACACGGGTTTAATTGCAGGCCTATTGGCTGTTGGTCTTCCGCATGGCGCCGTAGATCATTTATTGGTGCAGTCTAAAAAGTTTAATCTTGTAAGGTTTGTTGTTCAATATGTATGTATAATAGCAGCTTATTTTGCAATGTGGCAGTGGTTTCCAGTATTTTCATTACTCTTATTTATAGCTTATTCGGCGTATCATTTTGGCGAATCAGAAATGGTGGAAATGGTTGTTTTACTTGATTCGGTAATACAAAAGATGTATGCTTTTATTATAGGCCTATCTGTATTACTGTTTATTATTTTTTCACATCTTGAAACATCCATTTTAGTACTAAATGGTATACATGGCGTTTCAAATTTTTTAGAAAGGGTAGACCTTTACGCGTATAAAAATGTAATACTTGCAGTTTCGTATTTTTCAATAATCCCGATCTGGTGGATCTCTAAAAGAACCTGCGTGTATTTAATGTTGATACTTGTACTTGGTATGCAAATGCCACTGATGCTTGCTTTTGGATTGTACTTTGTTGGGTCGCATAGTATAAATGCTTGGGGGCATATCGCTACTAAACTCAAAACGCCTACAAAAAAACTGTACCTACAGTCTTTGCCGTTTAATATGGGTGCCATTTTTATTTTTGCTATTTTCTTGTACCTGCAAAGTTCAAATGCGAGTCTGATACAATCCTACGCTGCTATGATTTTTGTTTTCTTGGCTTGTGTAAGCCTTCCGCATATTATTCTGATGCACCTTTTCTATAAAAAAGAGGCTTAAAGGTCTAGCAGTTTAAAAAAATCATCTTCCTGTATTTCTTGAACACCACCTGCTGGCAACGCTCCTAAATAAATATTTTCGATGGCTACTCTTATAAGTCTGATGCAGCGGTGATGCACGGCTGCTACCATTTTACGCACCTGATGGAATTTTCCTTCAGTTAAAGTAATGAGCATCCAACTGGTTACTACATTTTGATGCAGGGGTATTGCTGGCGTTAGTAAAGAAGCTTCAAACAAATGACTATAAGACGTTGGGTCCTCGACAATGTTTACGGTGCATGGGCTGGTTAGATAAGCGCTTCCGCCGGGTGCACTAATTTGGATGCCATTAGATAGTGCATCTGCTGTGGCAGGGGTTATTTTATTTTTAACTTGAACCAGGTAGGTTCTGGTATGTGGTTTTGTGCCTTGAAATAAAAGCTTGGTTACTTTTTTATTGGTGGTTAATAATAACAGGCCTTCTGAATGGTTATCTAATCTACCAATGGCATGGGTACCCTCCGGAAAATCAAAATTTAAACTGCCTAGTAAATTAACATCATGAGAGCTGATAAATTGAGAAACCATGTTTACTGGTTTATGTACTGCAAAGTATCGGTGCGCTGTCATGGCAGCAAATTACTTAATATTGCATATGCAACAAGTGTCAAATGACCCCTTACACGGTAAAACCCTCGAAAAAATAGTAACTGAACTGGTTGCTTATTTTGGATGGGAAGATTTGGGGCAGCATATCCCTATAAATTGTTTTAATTCCAATCCTAGCATTCAATCGAGCCTTAAGTTTTTGCGCAAAACACCGTGGGCACGTAAAAAGGTAGAGGATTTATATGTGCGCATGATTACAGGGTAATCTACTGCAAATAGTTAGCTTAATACCGTAATTTATTTTCTGTTAATTGGTTTTTACTTCTGGTGCTTTTGCTTCTGTAGTATCTGTTGCTAAAATCGGTAATTTATATCCTCCCGTATCTATTAGTAGTCCTGGCATTTTTTGTTTTAACGCTGCAACAGCCGCATTTGTAAAACCAGTACCATAGAGGTATACTTTTTTTAATTTTTTTAGTGCGCTTACATTACCAATGCCATCAGCAGTAACTTTTGTTTGCGTGATGCTTAAACTTTCTAAATTTTCTAATGCAGTAAGCTGTGCAAGTCCTTTATTGGTTATTGCAGTGCCATTTAATTCAAGTTGTTTGAGCTGTTTGCAATTCGATAAGGTCAATAAATATTCGTCTTTAACAGCTGTAAAGGATGCGTTTAATTGTAATAGCTGATCTGATATTTTAGCTAATAGTTGAAAGGTTTGAGCGCTTAAATTTTCGACACCAATTAAATTGGCGCGCACATAATTTGATCCGTTTACAACGGGCACCACTACAATGCCTTCTTTGTTTAACTGCGTTAATACATCTGCAGCTATTGGGCTTGCATTTTTACTTGGGAGCATGCTTGCAGCCTCATTTGCTCCATCGCCATTCCCACCGTCATTACTGCCTGCGCCATTTGAAAACGATGCCAATAGCCCTTTAATAGCGGCTGTTTGTTTTGTATTTTTTACAGCTGCCGTAAAATTTGCGCCCGACTCTATCCACCAGTGTAGTAAAGCAACCTCATCTTTTGTAAGCTGTGGCTTTTCTTTGGGTGGCATATGTTCTTCGTTAGAAGTAGGCAGTAATAAGCGGTTTATGATTTCACTGCTACCAGGCTGATAGGGGGTTAATACTTTTCCTTCTTCGCCGCCTTGTAAAATATAATTGGGAAGATCAAGTCTTAATTTTCCTTTTTGTTTGCTTTCGCCATGACAACTATAACATTTGGTGGCGAGGATAGGCTCAATAATATCTGTGTATACAACCGCTTCATCTATATTGGCTATTACTTTTTTATTCGTACTTGTACTGTTATTAAAGGAGGCCGTTAAATAATCTGCTCCATGTGTAAGGCTACCACCGTAATGCCCGGTAACCATAATAAGTGTACTTAATAGCGTAATGAAAATGCCAAATATTATCCTCTTTTTTTGGTAAACGAAATAACATACAACACTTGTAATAGCCGTTGAAATACCAAGCCACTGATGCTTAAAAATAATATCCTCGTTATATGCGTCTGAAATAGAAAGTAAATAACCGGTAATGCAGGATAGGATCGAGAAAAATGAACCTATAGCCAGTGCGGGCGCTACAGCCAAAGACATATTTGCAAACCTTTGTTTTTTTGAAACAAAAAATAATAAGGTAGCAAAGAGTAAAATGCCAATAGGCAAGTGAACAAAAACAGGGTGTAACCTTCCAATACCAGCACTAATCATTTGTATCATTTTTAAGCTATAATATCATGAATAACTTTGCCACTTAAATCCGTTAGTCTAAAATTGCGACCCTGTGATTCGTACGTGAATTTTTCGTGGTCAAAACCTAACTGATTTAAAATAGTAGCCTGCACATCAAATGTTTCTACTTTACCGCTTACAATATTGTAGCCAATTTCATCTGTTTCGCCATAGGTAGTTCCACCTTTAATGCCACCGCCAGCCATCCACATCGAAAAGGCTTCGCCATGGTGATCGCGACCTTTAAATGGCATGGTTTTTCCATCTCTATTTTCTTGCATTGGCGTTCTGCCAAATTCAGAACCCCACACTACCAGTGTTTCATCCAGTAAACCTCTTTGTTTTAAATCTTGCAAAAGCGCGGTAATAGGTCTATCAATTTTTCGGCATTTATTTTTTAATCCAATGTCTACGGCGTTGCCCGCAGAGTCGCCGTGTGTATCCCAACCCCAATCAAATAATTGCACAAAACGAACACCTTTTTCTACCAGCTTGCGCGCGAGTAAAACGTTGTTGGCAAAACAAGATTCGCCAGGTTTGGTACCATACATTTCATGAATATATTCCGGCTCGGTACTAATGTCCATTACACCCGGTACAGAAATTTGCATTTTGTACGCAAGTTCATATTGAGAAATGCGTGACAAGGTTTCTGGGTCTTGATACTCGGTATAAGATTCTTCATTGACTTTATTGATAGCGTCGATACTTGCTTTTCTAATATCGCGGTCCATGCCCGCAGGATCTTTGATAAATAAAACAGGATCGCCTTCGCTGCGGCATTGTACACCTTGATACACACTTGGTAAAAATCCACTTCCCCAAACGCTTTTTCCAGCATCCGGATTATTACCACCTGAGGTGAGTACCACAAATCCTGGAAGATTTTTATTTTCGGTACCAAGTCCATAGGTTACCCAAGAACCCATACTAGGCCTACCTAAACGAGGCGTTCCCGTATGCATGAGTAATTGCGCAGGTGCGTGGTTGAACTGATCGGTGGTAACGGCCTGAAGCACGGCTACGTCATCAATAACAGTAGATAAGTGTGGTAGATTTTCTGAAACCCAAATGCCACTTTCACCATACCTGTTAAAACTTGCTTGTGGCCCTAGCATTTTAGGAACGCCTCTAATAAACGCAAATTTTTTACCATTGAGTAATGAAGGCGGACAATCTTGGCCGTCTAATTTAGCAAGCTCAGGCTTATAGCTAAACATTTCTAATTGAGAAGGTGCACCTGCCATGTGTAAATAAATTACCGACTTGGCTTTTCCTAAAAACGGAGCCGCTTTTGGCGCTAATGGATTGGTGGCATCAAATACATTATTACTTCCGGTGCTACAGCCTCCTAATAAATTACCTAATGCAAGTGCACCTAAACCCATGGCACTTTCTTTGATAAAGTGCCTGCGTGTATGCTGCTGCATCACCACTTTTTGTGCTTCTCTTACTAGGCGCTGGTTATGTAATTCTTTTTGCGTCATTGGAATTAATTTTTATTAAGCCATTCGTCTAAATTAAGCATGGCGTTGGCTACTACAACAAGGGCTGCTCTATTGGTGGGTGATGCAATTGTGCTATCGCTCACTAATACTGTTGCTGCTTTTTTATTGCTTTGGTATTTTGACAAACTCGACTGGTATAAACTAGTTAGTACATTTAATTTAGCAGGAGCAATGGGTTTGTACATCATCTCTTCGTAACCCATTTTTATTTTTGCTTCAATAGGGCCATTTACTTTGTCCATACTTTTTGCAAAAGACCGGGCCATAATAATATACGACGAATCGTTTAATGAGGTAAGCGCTTGAAGTGGTGTGTTGGTTCTAATACGTCTAATTACACATACTTCTCTGGCACCGCCATCAAATGTGAGCATCGATGGGTAAGGAGCTGTTCTTTTAAAATATGTATAGAGTGAACGTCTGTACTGATCTTCACCTTCCGATAATTTCCAAGCATCGCCATTATAGGGTGAACGCCAAATACCATCTGGCTGATACGGCATTACACTTTTGCCATACATTTTTGGACTTAGCAAAGTACTTACAGCAAGTGTTTGGTCTCTAATTTGCTCTGCCGAAAGTCTTACCCTTGGGCCTCTTGCATATAATTTATTGTACGGATCTTTTTTAAGTAGTTCTTTGGTAAACATCGATTGCTGCCTATACGTTGCAGAAAGTAAAATTTCTTTCAGCGTTTTTTTAATACTCCAATTGTGCGTGTTCATGTGTTGCCATGCCAAATAATCTAATAGGGTTTGATGGGTTGGCGATAATCCCTGCGTGCCCAGGTCTTCGAGGGTTTCTACAATGCCCGTTCCAAATAACTGTTCCCAAAGTCTGTTAACGAGTGTGCGCGAAACAAGCGGATTGTTTTTATCTGTTAACCACATCGCAAGGCCGAGTCTATTTTTGGGTGCATTTTTTGGAAGGCTCGGTAATACAGCTGGCACATCAGGTGCAACCAGTTTCCCTTTAGAAAGCCAGCTGCCTCTTTCAAAAACATGCGTGGGTCTAAAAAGGTCTTCATTGGCATCCATCATAATAGGTGTTGTTTCTGCACCCGCCATTATTAAGTCATTAAAATATTTGTAAGCGCTATCGTAACCAGGTTTTTCTTTGGCAGGAAATGGATTGCCAAATGAAAACCACTCAAATAAAATACCGTCGTCGGTACTGTTTTTTATTTTAGGAGAATAGTACTTGAAATATAAAGTGTGCGTACCCTTAATGTCTGGAAGGCTAGTTGTTGAATGTACAAAACCGCCGCCAGTGTTTTTAACAGGCACTTCTTTTACAAGCGGTCCGGTTAAACTGTCTAAATAAATACGCCATACGCCTTTGTCTACTCTTGATGCATATTTGAACAAAAGTTCTGATTTCCCAGTAAGTACCACATTTTTTAAATTACAAGTTCCGTTGTTACGCAGTGTTGCATACCAACCGTTGGCGCCGTTAACAAATTTATCGCACTGAAAAGCATTGATACTTGGTTGAAGCGTGCGTAAAAAAGTAATCCAATAATTAGCCGTTGGTGCATTTGCATTTTGTTGCAACCATTTTTTTACGGATTCAAATTTTACATTGTCGGCACCTTGGTATTGACGCAGTACGGGGTTTTCGAAAGGAGAATCTTCATCTCTAGTGTTGTTAAAAAACGCCATGAACTTATAATACTCGTCATGCTTAAATGGATCATACGGATGACTATGACACTGCACACAATTAAAACTGGTGCCCATAACGGCGCTCCATGTAGTGTTAACGCGGTCAAGTACAGCAGCGGTTCTAAACTC
>JAOASV010000234.1 GCA_030158535.1 Sediminibacterium sp. | reverse complement strand
GTATTTTGGTGCAGTTTAGGCGTTTTATTACGCTGTGCAATATTTACAGCGATTTGATATTTTAGTTTACAATTGATTTAACCATTGAGCACTATAAAAAAGCTAGTTTCTGATTTATTAATATAAACTACTTTTTAGGAACCATTGGAAAAAATGCACTCGTTCTTTTTTTATACTCTTGAAATGCTTGATTGTGGTTATACTTTTCTTCTAGCATGGGTATACCTGATACATAAAGTAATAAAAAGCTAATGGTGATTGGACTAATGATGGCCCAGAGTCCATACTCTAGCGGCAATACCATTATAAAAATTCCCCACCAAACTAAAACTTCACCAAAATAATTTGGATGACGCGTATATTTCCACAAACCTGTTTGCATGATATCAGATTTGTTTTGCCTCTGCTTTATAAATAGCATTAACTGATAATCCCCAATCGATTCAAATGCAAAACCAATTAACCAAATAATTGATCCGGCCAATACAAATGGACTGATTACTTGATTTTTGGCCATCGATACCACTATTATTGGCAGGCTAATAATCCACATAAAAAAACCTTGCAATAAATACACTTGTAAATAAGATCTAAGCACAAAATACTTGCCCCACTCGTCTCTCCATTTTTTATACCTGAAATCTTCGGGTTTACCCTTGCTTCTTAAACCAATATGAATAGCCAAACGTAAACCCCAAATAATAGTTAATATATAAACAAAAACTGATAGTAATGTAGGTGCTTGTGTTATAAATAAAAATATTACAATGGTTACAAACCCCAGCCCCCAAGCTATATCAGCAATATCATTTCGTTTTATGAGTAAAGAAATTACAAACCAAACACTCACATAGTAAAAAATAAATAACCCTATTTGAAAAATAGTAACCAGCATTTTATTGGAAATATTTTACAATATGAAAACCAGCTGTACTCACAATTGCAGTTAAAATGGTGCCCCAAATAATATCAATAAATACAATACTTAACGGCCATCCTTTTAAAGTTGCCAAATTGGTTAAATCATAAGTAGCATAGGTAAAAAAGCCAAATAGTGCACCCAGTGTTATTGCGGATGTCAATGAATTTTTTTCTACGGCTGGCATTATGGTGAATATAAAAACACCTACTATAAATAGGATGTAGAAAATAAATGCAGCCGTCCAGTTTACTTGATCCGATAAAAATCCACCAAGGTGTTTTCGGTAAAGATCCTTTGCTATAAATCCTAGCCAGGTCATGTCAATTATAAAAAAAACAACAAACGTGAGTATATAGCTAAGGAGTAGTTTAGAGAGGGGCATAAAAAAGTATTTTAGTTACCATAAATTTCATCAATTTTTTTGGCAAGTTGCCAATCTTTTTCGGTAACCGTATTACCAGCATCATGTGTAGTTAAAACAATGTCCACTTGATTGTACACATTACTCCAGTTGGGATGATGGCTAAGTTTTTCAGCCGCAAAAGCCACTTTGGTCATAAATGCAAAAGCATCTATAAAATTCTTAAACTTAAAACTGCATTTTAGTTGATTGTTTGTTTCTTGCCACATGGATGATAATTTTCTTGTTTAGTAAATATAACTACTAAGGAATCAATCAAAGTATAATTATCTAGCAATTTTATAATACTAGAATCGTATATTTAAGGATAAAAACAAATATCATGCGCTTCAATAAAACATTA
>JAOASV010000233.1:3111-7177 GCA_030158535.1 Sediminibacterium sp. | reverse complement strand
TTACCAGTGTAGAAAGGGTGAGATGTGTTTGAAATCTCCAATTTGATTACTGGATATTCATTACCATCATCAAATGTGATTGTTTCTTTAGAAGCAGCCGTAGACTTGCTTAAAAAGGTTGTACCGTTAGACATGTCTTTGAAAACAACGAAACGATAATTTTCTGGATGGATACCTTGTTTCATAATTATGGGTTTTAGGTGGTACGGATTTGGCCGTACACTTATTTTTAATGAGATGCAAAATTAGGCTAGAATAGCTAAAATGCCAAATAATATTAGCTTTTCATGTTGGTGTACTGTAACGGAATACCAAAGTTTCCGCCATTTAAAAGCGCTATAACTTCCTGTAAATCATCGATTTTTTTGGCTGTAACCCTAATAATATCGTCCATAATGGCTGCTTGCACCTTTAAACCGCTGTCTTTGATGGCTTTTACCATCTTTTTAGCGTCTTCTTGCTTAAGTCCATTGGTTACTGGTACTTCCTTTTTAACCACTTTGCCACTCGGGTAAGCGTCTTTTGAAAAGTCAAAAGCATTGCCGTCGATGCCTTGCTTTATGGCTCGGCTAATTAAAACGTCGATCAATTGCTTCATTTTCATGTCTGAATCTACTTCCAATGAAACAACATAGTCCTTTTTATTGAGTTCTATAGAAACTGGGGTATCTCTAAAGTCAAAGCGACCTGCAATTTCTTTTTTTACCGTATTAATGGCATTATCTAAGGTTTGTAAGTCAACCTTACTTGCTACGTCAAATGATGGCATAATTTATAATTTAGATTGTTGTTTGAGGTTCCATTTTCCTGCTTTCCACCACAAAAATACACCGCCTAAAAATAAACAAAGGGAAATGATTTCTGCTTGAGTGGGCTGAAAAGGAAGATCTACATATTTTGTGTTTACTCTAATTTTTTCTACTAAAAAACGCTCGATCCCATTAAACATAAGATACAAAGCTGCTAACCTGCCCGCGACTTTTATTCTCGTTCTCAAAAACCACAAAACGCCAAATAAAAGTAAGCATGCGATAACTTCATATAAAGCGGTTGGGTATACCGGCATTGGAAGTTGATTACAATACTGCCCAACACAATCTTTGATAGGTACTCCTTCACCAATTACGTTGTGTGCATACACCGATGACCACAATCCGTCGGGCATCCAAGCAAATGGTTTTGGGCTGTTGTTTACAATACCCCAGTCGCCGTCGCCACTAACCTGACAACCAATACGACCCATAGCGTAGGCAAACATCATGGTTGGGGCCATAGCGTCTGCTAAATGCACCACACCAATTTTGTGTTTGCGCGCAAAGTAAATGATAGCAACGGTTGCGCAGATTAAACCCCCATAAAAAGTAAGTCCACTAAAAGCAATTAGATTACCAATTGGGTCTTTTACAAACTCACCCCAGTTTTCGAGGTTGTGAAATATTTTGGCGCCTAAAAAACCAAAGATAGCTGCGTATAATACAATATCACCTACCCTGTCGTGCGGCCAAATTCTAAATGTTTTTTCTTCGGGTTTTGGAAGTTTTACTTTGTTTTTCTCGTACCATTTTAAAATTAAAAAGAAGATACCTACTAGGATACCAACGGGCGCACTTCCATTTGTAGAAAGTATAAAGGATTGTGGATCGTTGAGGGCCGATGGCACCACAAATGCACCAATAATTTTATATCCAAAAATAAAACCGAGTAAAAAATTAAATAAGAGCTCTTGTAATGATGCTGGTGCACCAACAATCATTTTTTCTTCCTCATGTATGAGCAGCCCTTCTTTTTCTTTTCTTTTAAGCTCGGCACTTAAAACAGCCGATGCAGCTATAAATGCAATGGCCACAAAAAAGCCAAAAGAATTAATAAGTTTTAGACCCGTTATTTCGATACCAAATAGGTCTTTGACTGCGTAATATAAATTTGGATACATAGGCGAAAAAGCGTTTGTTCTTAAAAGTGAAGGCTCCACTTACGTGAAGCCCTTACTTACTAACACATCGAAACAAAATTAAGATAAATTAATTGCAATGTTCATCAAAAATAGAGATCAAATGCTGGGCAATTACTTGCGCCGGACGACCTTCAATTTGATGTCTTTCTACTAGGTTTACAAGCGCACCGTCTTTAAATAAAGCGATGGCTGGTGATGATGGTGGGTAAGGCAACGAAAGCTTACGTACTTCGTTTACTGCCTCAATGTCAAAACCGGCAAAACTAGTTGTTAAACGATCAGGGCGATTGGTGGCGTTTTGTACCGCCATTAATACACCCGGACGGCATGTGCCTGCTGCACAACCACATACCGAGTTAATCACCACAAGTGTGGTTCCTTGCTTACTTAATGTTTCTGAAACTTTAGCGGCTGTAACCATTTCATCAAAACCTGCGTCTGTTAATTCTGCCTTCATAGGAAGGACAATCTCTGCTGGGTACATATTGGAATGTTTTAATAGTAATTAAAACACAAAAATACAGCTAATTTGAAGGATTCTGTTGCTGAAATACGGAAATTAACGCTTTAATGATTTGATAACGGCGTCAGGTAAAAATGGAGAAGCGTCTCCCCCGTTTTTTAGGATGTCTCTAACAATGGTAGATGCCACCGATGTGTACTTGGGCTCCCCTGTTAAAAAGATGGTTTCTATGTGCTTATCGAGGGTGCGGTTAGCGTCGGCGATTGTTTTTTCGTATTCAAAATCACTCACATATCTAATGCCTCTTAATATAAATTTAGCTCCAATTAAATTACAATAATTCACTGTAAGACCTTCATAACCAACACTTTCTACTTTTGGTTCGTTTACATAAATCTCATTAAACCACTCCATTCTTTGCTCCGGACTAAACATGGGCGTCTTTGAACTATTGATACCAATGCCCACATAAATTTTGTCAAATAAAGGAAGTGCACGGTTAATGATATCGATATGACCAAGCGTTACAGGGTCAAATGTTCCAGGGAATAGGCAAATACGCATGGTGTAAATTTAAGGCTTATTGGTCTCGATTGGCAAGTAAATATAAGACCGCCATTCTTACGGCAACCCCATTTTCTACCTGGTCTAAAATAATGGAATGTGGCCCATCGGCAACATCGCTATCGAGTTCTACCCCTCTATTAATAGGGCCAGGGTGCATAATCACAATTTCTTTGTTGATACTTTCTAGCATAGAGCGACTAATGCCGTAGGCTAGATTGTACTCACGCAGTGATGAAAATAAGGGTTGATTTTGACGCTCTAACTGAATGCGGAGCACATTGGCTACATCGCACCAAGCAAGGGCTTTTTGTAAGTTATATTCGACGCGTACGTTAAACGCTTCTTGGATATATTTTGGAATCAGGGTTGGTGGGCCAGCAATGGTTACTTCGGCACCCATTTTTTGAAGTAAATACATGTTACTCATGGCAACACGGCTATGCATGATATCGCCTACAATGGTTACTTTAAGGCCTTCCAACTTACCAAACTTTTCTTGCATCGAAAAGGCGTCAAGCAAGGCCTGTGTAGGATGTTCATTGATACCATCACCCGCATTTACAATCGCTGCAGGAATATGTTGCGCTAAAAAGTGTGGGGCACCAGAAGCACTATGCCTCATCACCACCAAATCCACTTTCATGCTTAAAATATTATTAACCGTATCAAGTAAGGTTTCCCCTTTTGCCGCCGATGAACTGCTGGCTGCAAAATTGAGTGTGTCTGCCGATAGTCTACGTTCCGCGAGTTCAAAAGACATTCTGGTACGGGTAGAGTTCTCGTAAAATAAATTTACAATGGTGACATCTCGTAAAGAGGGTACTTTTTTAACGGGTCTTTGTAAAACTTCTTTGAACTGGGCTGCAGTGGTAAGAATTAATTGAATATCGTCTCGGTTGAGATCTTTAATACCAAGTAAGTGTTTGGTAGATAGTTTCATTAAAAAACAAAGCTAAAGTAAAAAAATGGAATGGTAAAATGAACTCTTATAATAAAACCACTTCGTCTACCTGGTCACGCTCTTTCCAGCACACTTTTACCTTTTGGGTAATGATGGTGTCAATGGCTTTTCCGGCATAATC
>JAOASV010000233.1:0-3101 GCA_030158535.1 Sediminibacterium sp. | reverse complement strand
GGCTGAATGGGTAGTTCTCTGCTAAATCTTCTATCAATTAACACGCACAAAGACACTTTTGAAGGTCTTCCAAAAGCCAATAAAGCGTCTAGGGCTGCCCTAATGGTTCGGCCGGTATATAAAACGTCGTCTATTAAAACCACTTTTTTGTTTTCGATACTAAATGGAATATCCGTTTCATTGGCTAAATGAAGGCTTTTACGTACGTCATCTCTATAAAAAGTGATATCCAGTTTACCATATTCGATTTGACCTGGTGGTAATAATTGCATGAGCTCGTGCACAATGCGGTCACTTAAATAAATGCCACGTGGCTGCAGTCCAATTAACACCGTATCTGCTAATTGAAGGTTGTTTTCTAAAATTTGATGTGCCAGCCTTTTTACAGTTAATGCAAGCTGGGCTTCAGATAATATCGTTTTCAACCGTTTTTTTTATAAAATTAATTGGTTTAGCCCAAACAAAGTACCTATAATTTGAAAACTAGTGCTTTAATTTGCCAAGATGTTCCAGCTTACCCATTTATCCCTTACCCAGTTTCGCAATTACGCCCGCCGAGATTTTGTTTTTACGGAGCGCATTGTTGGTATATGTGGTAAAAATGGAACGGGTAAAACCAACCTTTTAGATAGTATTTATTATTTGAGTCTTACCAAAAGTTACTTCTCACGCCCCGATGCTCAAAATGTTTTGAGGGGTACCGAAGGTTTAAGGGTTGAAGGGAATTATGATATTGCTGGCAAGCCACATAAAGTGGTTTGCATTGTTCGAGAAAACAATAAAAAGGAACTTGCCGTAAACGACGAGCAGTACAAAAAATTTTCGGATCATATAGGCCGCTATCCTACCGTGATGATTGCGCCTGATGATATTGAACTTATGATTGGCCCCAGCGAAGCAAGAAGAAAATACCTAGACACTTTACTTTCGCAAATTGACGCTCTTTACTTGCAGCATTTAATTGCATACAACAAAGTATTGCAACAGCGCAATAGTGTTTTTAAAGCTGCCGATCATGCGCCCATCGACACCACACTTTTGGAAGTACTGAACAATCAACTTGTTAGTAATGGACAATATATTTTTGAAAAGCGTACCGAATTTTTAAAGACGTTTTTTCCTTTAGTGGCTAAAGTTTACAAGCGGATAGCTGCCACCGATGATCATATTAATTTGGTATATGAAAGTCCATTACAATCCATGCCTTTTCAGGAACTACTCGCACAAAACTTTCAAAAAGATTGCATCTTACAACGTACCACAAAAGGCATACATAGAGACGATTTGGTGTTTACCATGGATCAAACGGCATTTAAAAATGAAGCCTCACAAGGTCAGCGCAAAAGCCTTCTTTTTGCATTAAAACTTGCTGAGTGGGAAGTACTTAAAACTAAAAACGGCTTCACCCCTATTTTGTTACTAGATGATGTGTTTGAAAAACTCGATGAAAGCCGCATGTACGAATTGTTGCAATGGGTATGTACCGCTTCTGATGGGCAGGTTTTTATCTCCGATACACACCCGCAAAGGCTTGAACAGCAGCTACATGCAATTAATACACCCTTTCAAATGATTGAACTCTTACCTTTGTAGTATGTCTGAATATTCTATTGGCGAAGCCCTCCATAAATTTTTACAAAGAAGCCATTTAAAAAATGGTGTTCGAGCTATTCAGATTGAAGAAATTTGGGAGAAATTAATGGGTAAAACCATTGCTCAATACACAGACAAAATTCAAATTGTCAATCAAAAGCTTTTTATCACCACAAGTGTTGGGCCGCTAAAAAATGAATTGATGTACCAAAAAAATCAAATCATTGAAAGAGTAAACGAAGCTTTTGGAGAAAAGATTATTTCTGAAGTGATTATTCAGTAAGTTTTACACGAGGGTCTACCACTACGTACAAGATATCTGCTAAAATATTGACCAGCATAAAAAAGGTAGCCGTTACAAGTACGCTTCCCATTACAACTGGGAAGTCTAATTTTTCTAGTGCATCTACGGTTACTTTTCCAATACCCTTCCAACCAAAAATATACTCTACAAAAAACGCACCTGCTAATAGTTCGGCAAACCATCCGGTTACAGCTGTAATAACAGGGTTTAAAGCATTGGGTAAAGCGTGTACAAAATAGATGCGTGTATTAGACAAACCTTTTGCTTTTGCGGTTCTTATATAATCTTGATCTAACACATCAAGCATAGCACTTCTGGTAAGTTGCGTTATAATGGCCATAGGCCTTAACCCGAGTGTAAGCGCTGGTAAGATTAAGTTTTTTAATTGTAAGGTTTTACCAGCATACGGATCGATGTTAAATAAACTACCCGTCATTTGAAGGCCAGTATATTTAGTGAGTACAAATCCAAAAAAATAAGCAATAATAATACCCATAAAAAAGGACGGTGCCGATATGCCAAGTACGCTACTAAATACAGCACTGCTATCCATCCAGGTGTTTTTTTTAATGGCGGCTAACATGCCTAATAAAATACCAAACAAAGTGGCTACAAACATGGCAGCAAATGCCAGCAAGAGAGTGCCTGGTATAGCTTCCATAAGTATTTCACTCACTTGCTTCTTACTCTGATACGACCTACGTAGGTAGGGTATTTTAAAAGCAAATTGTTTATCTCCAACACTTAAAAAATAGCCCTTTAACTTTTTAGTTTCAATATCGGATGCGCTATGAAGTGCAATAGGCGACACATCATTTAAGTACAATAAAAACTGCGTTGATTTTGGTTTGTCAAGTGCCAACTCTTTTTTGATATTGCTAATAGTAGTGCTATCCCCACTTTGACCCAGTACCAAACGGGCAGGATCACCAAAGCCTTGAAACAAAAAAAACACTACCACCACTACCCCCATTAATACGAGTAACCCATACCCTAATTTTTTTGTAATGAAACGAATCATTACTTGCTATTTAGTGTGGTAAATAGTTGATCAATAGTGGGTGCTGCAACTTTTTCTACAATGCGTGACCCATTCATTAAAAAGTAAGTTGGCGTAACACGTGCTGCGGTTTTAATAACAGTAGCATCAGAAATTAAAATATTGATATTACCAAAAAGGCTAGCAGCTCTGTCCGCTTCAGGG
>JAOASV010000232.1 GCA_030158535.1 Sediminibacterium sp. | reverse complement strand
GGATAAAAATGGTTGGATTCAGGCAATTGCTGCCGATAAACTTACTTGGACACATGTAAGTGATTTAAAATACTGGAGTAATGAAGTAGCGCAATTGTATCGTATTCAAAGTATCCCTGCTAATTTATTATTAGATCCTACTGGAAAAATCATTGGAAAAGATTTGAGAGGTGAAGAGCTCTTACAAAAATTAGCTTCTATTTTAAAATAGGCTAGCATAGGTATCTGCGTCAAATCCAATGGCTATTATTTTGCCTTTTTTGGTTACAATGGGTCTTTTAATTAAACTGGTATTTTCTATAAGTACGGCAACTGCTGTATTTGCTTTTGCGCATTTAGCCTGATCTGCTGGACTTAGTTTTTTATAGGTAGCAGATTTTGTATTTACAATCAGCGTAAAATCTTGTTGCGACATCCAATCTTTTAATAGGGTAGCTGTTACTCCTTCTTTTTTGTAGTTATGAAACACAAACTCGATTTTGTGTTTTGTAAGCCAGTCTAAACTCTTTTTTACCGTATCGCAATTGGGTATGCCGTAGATCGTTAACATGGTTGCCGATTATTTGCATAAAAATAGCCAATTAGCACTTATTATTTCTCATCTTGCTAATAAAGATTTATTTTGTAATCGATACTATGAAGTCTTTTTTATCCATAATTGGGGTCTTGTTTTTTTGTATTCAGGGCTATTGTCAGAAGCCTCCTTCTCAGTTCAATAGGTCAATGGGGCTTATTATTGGCAATGTATTAGACGCAGGGACAAGTAAACCTTTATCTTTTGCTAGTATCCAATTAAAAAAAATGTCGGATACTGTTGTGACGGTTCAAGTGGTGTCTGATAAAAACGGGGCTTTTGAATGTTTGAATTTACCATTTGGATATTACAAGCTAAAAGCTTCTATGGTAGGTTATGCAGATCTTCAAATAGACAGTATTTTTTTAAGAGAAGAACGGTACGACTTTAATTTGGGTGATGTTAAGCTCAATATTTCTAGTGCGGCAAGTTCTGAAGTAATAGTGTATGCCGAAAAGCCTCTTATAGAAAACAAGGATGATAAAATCATTTTTAATGTGGGTGAAAGTGCTTTAAGTGGTGGTGCAACTACTGCCGAGTTATTAAAAAACATGCCCCTCATTAACAATGATCCTAACGGAAAAATATTATTAAAAGGAAAAGAGCCGCGCATATTAATTGATGACAAGCCCACCGATTTAAATGCCCAACAGCTCCAAGACTTATTAGAGAGTTTACCAGGCAATAGTATTGATAAAATTGAGGTCATGACAAACCCTCCACCTCAATACGCAACAGAAACAGGTGGCGTTATTAATATTGTTACCAAAAAAGGAAAAATTGGATGGGTTGGAAGGGTAAATGTGAGTGCTGGAACAAGGGGTGAATCATCAACATCTGCCAATGGTAGCTACAGAAATCAAAAATTAGTGTTGAATTTAAATGGAGGGGTAGGCGTCAGTACCATCACTGGTAATGGTTATTCCAAAAGAGAAAATATTTATAGGGATTCTATCAATTATTTTAATACACAAAATAGGTTCACCAATTTTTCATCGAGGCCTAATTTTCGTGCGCAGGCCGATTATGAATTTGACAAACAGCATATTCTTTCACTTACGTACCAGCTCAATCCAAATTCATTTGATAACAATTCGAATAATACATTTACCAATATCAATAACCAGCAGCAAATTTACCGGCTTAGCAACCGAAATAACCATAGTGTCGGCGGCGGTTTAAATCATGCATTATCTGGGAGTTATAATATCAAACAAAAAACAGGACCTGGTTATTTACGCTTTATTGCAAATGCCAATTTATCGAGTTCCCATAATAATAGAACATTTTTTCAGCAGTTTCTTTTTCCTGATAAAACACCAACGGGGGTAGATTCTACGCAAAGGCAACTCTTTAACACCGACAACAATTCGGCGTCGCTAAGGATCGATTTTTTACGCCCCTTAAAAACCAAGCAGCATAATTTTAATGGAGGGGTTTCTTTTTTAAACACTTGGTACCATGGTCGTGTCAATACCCTGTTTTTTCGAAAGTCGGATCAAGTGTTTGCAACCAATGATGTATTAAGTAATGATTTTACCAACGAACAACTGGTTGCAACAGCTAGAGCTGGCCTATCTTATAATTTTAAAAGTAAGTACCGCTTATCTTTTGGTGTTCAGGCCGAGTATACCAATTTGCAGTTTGTTTTTTTAAAGGGGAATGCTAGTGATGTAGACAATGGGTATTGGAATATACTACCCAATTTTACCCTTCGTAAAGAGTTCTCAAAAGAAATGAATACCACCCTTGTTTATAGGGCAACCATTAGAAGGCCTGGTATTGGTGAATTAAACCCCAATGTCGACTATAGTGATCCCTATAATATTAGATTTGGGAATCCTTATTTAGAACCCACTTTATCGCACAACTACGATTGGAATTTTAGTTATGTAAAAGGTAAGTATTACGTTAATACTTCACTTGGGTACAACCAACTAAAGCAGGTGTTTAATAGCATTAGAACATTGCAATCAGGCGGTAAAACAGAAGTAACTTGGAAAAACATTGCTGATAGAAAAGAGTATGAAGCAAGTGCTTGGGGTGGCTATACTTTTACCAAGAAATTTAGAATGAATGGGAGTGCGGGTTATACATTTAATCAGTATGGGGCTTCAGAAAAATTATTATATAAGTATAGGGATGGCGCCACATTTTATACCAGCCTTAATTACAATTTCACGCCAAGTAATTTGCTAACTTTTGAAGGCACAGCTCGCTATAATAATTTTGCAGATCCGCAGGGTAGAAGTAGAAGTAACTTAACGGTTAATTTAGGGGTGCAACGTAAATTTTTAGATCGTCGTTTAATTGTTTCTATCAATATTATTGACCCTACAACACAGCAGCAGTTTCAAACATTTGTTTACGGTGCTAATTTTAATTTAGAATCTTTTAGCTCAAGTAATACAAGAAATTACAGAATCGCTATTAGTTATCAATTAAATAAAGTGGTTACAAAGCCTGTTAAACCCTTGCTGCGAGCCAGCTCTCGCTCATAGGGATCATCCAGTTTTGCATCAATTCTTTTTTTGTCCCAACCGTATTGTTAAAATAAATCGTATCAGGGCTGATATGATTGTTTGATACAGCATATTTAATTTGCGCAAGGGGTAATAGTTGAATCTTGTCCTTTACTAAAAAGGCAAGCATTTGTCTATCAAACAAATTGACTTTGCATAGCGCCTCAATTTGCTTGATAATTCTGAATAAACTGTCTGTGCTGCAGCCGCCAACAGTAGCCTCCGTTTCATCGGCCATTACGACTATAAATTGGCCAAAAAATAAATTAGCATACCCTTTTACGGCATGTCCATGGCTTTTCCAGCCGCTGCAATGGTCGTTTAAAATACTTTCAATTTCAAAAGCTTCCGACATAGTAAACAACCTGCTGCTCTGAAAAATCCAAACACGGGCATTGTCGTTAAAATCGAAAGGAATATGCGCTTCTATAGAAAAATTCATGATTGTGTATTTAAATTATGCCATGCTTTCTGCAATGAGCTCTGCTATATCTAGCACCTCCATTTCATTTTCTTTT
Source organism: Sediminibacterium sp. (assembly GCA_030158535.1). Lineage (GTDB taxonomy): Bacteria > Bacteroidota > Bacteroidia > Chitinophagales > Chitinophagaceae > Sediminibacterium. Next base: position 3,607 of record JAOASV010000232.1, on the reverse strand, counting down.
TCTTTGTTTTTGATGCCATCTGTCATCATCGTATTGCAAAAAGGACATGCAGAAGCAATAATTTGAGCACCGGTAGCCACTGCTTCTTCTGCTCTTTCTATATTGATTCTGGTAGTACCTGCTTCTTCTTCTTTAAACATTTGTGCACCGCCAGCACCACAGCATAGTCCATTTGAGCGGCATCTTTTCATTTCAATAAGCTCAGCGTCTAAAATTTCCAACACTTTACGTGGTGCTTCATAAATATTATTAGCACGACCTAAATAACAACTGTCATGGTATGATATTTTTTTGCCTTTAAACGTGCCGCCTTCCTTTAATACAATTTTACCTTCGTTGATTAGTGATTGTAAAAGCGTTGTATGGTGTATTACTTCATAATTTCCGCCAAGCTCCGGGTACTCATTTTTAATGGTATTAAAGCAGTGTGGGCAGGTGGTGATTATTTTTTTAACACCATATGCGTTCATTACTTGAATATTTTGGTAGGCCATCATTTGAAATAAAAATTCGTTGCCGGCTCTTCTTGCAGGATCTCCGGTACACGCTTCTTCTTTACCCAATATGGCATAACTAATACCTACTTTATCTAAAATAAGTGAAAATGCTTTAGTGATTTTTTGGGCTCGCTGGTCAAAGCTACCTGCACAACCAACCCAAAATAAGTATTCTGGCATTGTTCCCGAAGCCATCATTTCGGCCATTGTATTTACTTTCATAGTAGTAGATGATTAGATTTCTTTTGCCCAGTTTTCACGGTCTTCTGGCGAAAATTTCCAAGGGGCAAAATTGTTTTCAATATTTGAAAAAGTATTGTTCCATTCGGATGGTGCATTACTTTCCTCCATAATTAATGATCTTCTTAATTCCATAATAATATCAAGTGGAGATAAGCTAACAGGGCAGGCCTCAACACAAGCATTACAAGTAGTACATGCCCTTAATTCTTCTACGCTGATATAATTATGTAATAGCGTTTTTTGATCGTCAACAAAGTTTTTATTCTGATGTATGTTTTGCGCTACTTCTTCGAGTCTGTCTCTTGTAGCCATCATAATTTTACGAGGGCTTAATAATTTACCAGTTGTAGTGGCAGGGCAAGCTGCAGAGCATCTTCCGCACTCAGTACAACTGTATGCCTCCATTAAACTCTTCCAATTCAAATCAAAAATATCCTTGGCGCCAAATGTAGTGGGAGGTGCAGCATCTGTTGGTGCTTTCGATGGATCCATGGCATACAAAACTTCGTTTTGTACCGAAGGCATATTTTTCATTTTCCCTGCTGGTTCTAATGCACTATAGTAGGCAGCTGGGAATGCAAGAATAATATGTAAATGTTTAGAGTAGGGTAGGTAATTTAAAAAGGCTAAAATACCTATGATATGCAGCCACCAAGCACTGCGTTCAATAAGTACAAGTGTTTCTGTAGACAAAGTACTTAAGCTAGGCACTAACATGCTTGAAACAATAAACGATCCTGTTGATGCATAATGAGGCGCTTGTACATTCTGTAACGCTTGATCGGCACCATTCATTAAAAAAAACAAGCTCATTAAAACAATCTCAACGGCAAGTATGAGATTCGCATCTGTTTTTGGCCAACCGGCTAAATCATTACTCGCAAGTCTTTTAATGTAAAGGATATTACGTCGCACTAAAAAAATCACACACACAACCGTTACACCAAATGCGAGTACTTCAAATACATTGATAAATAGGCTGTAATAGCTGCCAATAAAAGGTAAGAATACGCGGTGTTTTCCTGTGATACCATCAATAATGATTTCTAATACTTCTAGATTGATGATAATAAATCCAGCATAAATGATGAGATGTAAAAAAGCAACCAAGGGATTTTTGAACATCTTTTTTTGTCCAAATGCAAGTAGTAGTACTTGTTTCCATCTCCGGATCGGTTCGTTGTATTGAATCTCGGATTTGCCCAAAAAAATGGTTTTTTTAATGAGGGTGGCCTTTTTGTAAAAAAGGAAGCCTGCGGTACCCAAAAGGGCTAAAAAAATCAGTGGGGCTATCATTTCCATGGTGCGCAATTAGGGCGTAAAGATAAGTTGTTTTATTTAGTTGTGTTTCAGTTCGTATTGTGCAATTATTCTTATTACATTTGGTACTAAATCTACGATAATGGAACCCCATAATTCTATTTTGTCTGCTGCTGCGGCCCAGCAAAAAATGCACCGCATGGCACTTGAATTAGCTGAAAATATTGCGCCTTCAACGAAGTCGTTGATTCTTATCGGCATTCGAAACAATGGGGTGGTGATAGCCCACAAAATAGCCGAATTATTGGCTCCTTATGTTCAGTGTAGTATCACTATTTTGGAAGCTTCTTTAGACAAGGAAATGCCTTCCACAATTACATACAGTGCACCAGCTAATTTTACTGGAGCGCATATCGTTTTAGTGGATGATGTATCCAATAGTGGGAAGACACTTTTGTATGCCATCAAACCGTTGCTCGATTTTTATCCAGTGAGTATTCAAACCTTGGTGTTGGTAGAAAGGATGTACCGACACTATCCTGTAAAGCCTGATTATGTGGGACTGTCTATTTCAACTTCATTGCAAGACCATATTCGGGTACTCGTTGAGGGTAGCGAAATTGAGGGTGTTTGCGTAGAAACCAAGGCTTAATTTTTATTATTTTTGTAGTCTATTCAATCTTATTTTATGGATCATTCTATTCAAGACATAGTTTCGGTGTGGCTTTCTGGTAATTACGACGAGGCAACTAAAAATGCGATTAACAGTTTACAGCCTGATGAATTAGCCGATTCTTTTTATAGAAGCCTAGAATTTGGCACAGGTGGCCTTCGCGGTATTATGGGTGTGGGTACCAACAGAATGAATAAATACACGGTAGGGATGGCTACCCAGGGCTTTGCTAACTACCTTAAAAAAACATATGGCAGTGAGCCCATCTCTGTCGTGATTGGTCATGATAGCCGAAACAACAGTAGGTTTTTTGCCGAAACCACTGCAGGGGTATTTGCTGCAAATGGTATTCAGGTTTATTTATTTGAGGCGCTACGTCCAACCCCCGAATTAAGTTATGCTATTAGACGCCTAGGTTGCAAGGCGGGTGTTGTTTGTACCGCTTCACACAATCCTAAAGAATACAATGGATATAAAGCCTATTGGAATGATGGAGGTCAACTCGTGCCTCCACATGATAAAAATGTGATAAGGGAAGTAGAAGCTATTACAAGTGTTGATGAGGTAAATTGGACTGGAGGGGAAGCAAATATTACACTGATTGGACATGATATAGATGAGGCATACATTAACATGGTTAAAAGCTTGAGCGTTTATCCTGAAGTGATTCAAGCCCAGCATGATTTATCTATAGTGTATACACCCATTCATGGAACAGGTATCACGCTCGTTCCAGAAGTGTTGTCTCGTTTTGGATTTACCAATGTACATATTGTGGAAGCGCAAGCAACACCTGATGGTAATTTTCCAACGGTGGGTTATCCCAATCCCGAAGAAAGTGAAACCATGGCTATGGGACTTGCTATGGCAAAATCTATCGATGCCGATATTTTATTAGGAACAGACCCAGACGCCGACAGGGTAGGTATTGGTG
>JAOASV010000231.1 GCA_030158535.1 Sediminibacterium sp. | reverse complement strand
GTGCAGCCATGCCATGGGGCATGTTTGAGTGGCCCATAAATGTTTCCCCAACTACCTGGGTTGTTTACCAGAATCATGAGCTCCACAGTGGCACCTCTAAATACATCTAAAGAATAGTAGCGTTGTTGTAGCATTGCAGTTGTTTGTGCTCGAAAGATAGCAAATGTTGGCTTGATTTATGTATTTTGCAGCCCTAAAAGTAGCCTTAATAGGCTCGTATTATTAATAAGTATTATGGGAAAGAATATTTTAATTACCGGCGGTGCAGGATTTATTGGATCGCATGTTGTGCGTTTGATGGTGACGAGGTATCCGGCGTATCAAATTTTTAATTTGGATGCGCTCACCTATGCAGGTAATCTCGAAAATTTAAAGGACATCGAAAACGCCCCAAATTATCATTTTGTAAAGGCAAACATCTTAGATGCAGAAGCCTTAAAAGATATTTTCCAAAAGCATAACATTACTGACGTTATTCATTTGGCTGCAGAGTCACATGTAGACCGTTCTATTATTTCACCACTTGATTTTGTGTACACCAATGTAATTGGAACCGTTAACTTATTAAATACGGCCAAAGATTTTTGGAAGCAGGATTTAAGTTACGAAAATGCACATGACGGAACTTGGGAAAGCAAGCGTGATCACCTATTTTATCATATCTCAACAGACGAAGTGTATGGAAGTTTAGGCAAGGAAGGTTTGTTTAAAGAAACAACGCCTTACGATCCAAACTCACCATACTCTGCAAGTAAGGCAGCGAGTGATCATTTTGTGCGTGCCTACGGTGAAACCTATCACTTACCCATTGTGGTTTCTAACTGTTCTAACAACTATGGTCCTAACCATTTTCCTGAAAAATTAATTCCTTTATTCATTCATAATATCATTAACAAAAAAGCGCTTCCGGTTTATGGAGATGGCCTCTACACACGTGATTGGCTGTATGTGATTGATCATGCACGCGCTATTGATTTGATATTTCATGAAGGTAAAAAAGGAGACACCTACAATATTGGTGGCTTTAATGAGTGGACCAATATTGACCTCGTTAAATTATTGTGTGCTCAAATGGATGAAAAATTAGGTCGTGCAAAAGGAGAGAGCGAACAGCTCATTACCTATGTAAAAGACCGTCCAGGACATGATCGCCGTTACGCGATTGATGCAACAAAATTAAATAAAGAATTGGGATGGAGCCCATCGGTTACTTTTGAACAAGGACTTGCTGCAACCATCGATTGGTATTTGCAAAACACCGCTTGGTTAGAAAATGTAACAAGTGGTACCTACCAAACTTACTATAACCAAATGTATACGAACAGATAATGAGAATTGAGCAAACGCCTTTAGTAGATTGTTTTATCGTTCATGAAAAAGTGCATGGCGATGCAAGAGGTTATTTTATTGAAACGTTCAATCAGCGTGATTTTAATGCTGCTTCAGGCCTCGATATTTTGTTTGTTCAAGACAACCAATCAAGGTCTAGTAAGGGTGTATTAAGAGGGCTTCATATGCAAAGAGGTGCGTCTGCACAAGCAAAGCTGGTAAGGGTTTTAGAAGGATCGGTACTTGATATTGCCGTTGATTTAAGAAAAGGTTCTCCAAGTTTTGGACAGCATTTTGCAATTGAATTAACTGCAGATAACCACAAACAGTTTTTTGTACCTGCAGGATTTGCGCACGGTTTTGTGGTACTCAGT
>JAOASV010000230.1 GCA_030158535.1 Sediminibacterium sp. | reverse complement strand
AACAATAGCGTCTAACATAGATGTGTTTTTTCGAATACAAATATAGGCACTTGACCCTATAATTGGCTCAGAAAATGAGCATCTAAAGGCTTAAACAGCATTCGTGCTCTTTATTTTAACTTATTAACTTCGCCAAGGACATTTTCCAATAAACGATCTAAATTTCCTCTGTTTAAAAATTTGCCTTTTTTAATAAACCCGAATATTTGCTTTGTGTTTTGTATTTGTACAAGTGGGTTTGCATTTAGTATCAGTAAGTCCGCTTTCTTGTTTGCATATACCCCACCATATTCATCTTGCAAACCAAAAAACGCTGGACCATTCACCACAGAACAAATAAGTGCTTCTTGAGGGGTCAATCCATATTTTACCATAATCTCAAGCTCCTCGTGCATCCCTTGTCCAGGGTAATTATAGGAATTTAAAAAACCGGCATCTGTGCCTGCTAAAATAGTAACACCTGATTTATACAATAGGGGAAGCAAACTAGCGGCAGCTTCAAAATTAGCATGCCTAAATTTGATAGCGTCCGCATTGTCACCAGCTGCCCTGTTCACACGCCATCCATAAGTCCTTTTGAATGCAGGGCCTAGGTATTTTAAATAATCATCCTTTGAAAAATCAAATTGATCCAAGTAGGTTGTCTTGAAGCTACCATTTATCGTTGGCACTACTGCAGTTCCATTGGCAGCCAATTGTTTGAATTTTTCAATCGCAAGCTCTTTATTAAAAGTATTCAAGTACAATACCGCAGCTTCTTTGTTCGTGATTTTACCAGAAGCTCTTAGCTGAGTGATACTATCTTCTTTGTCAGATGCTGCTCTTTGTAAATAACCAATATGCTCGATGGCAGACAGTCCCGCATTGGCATAAGTAGCAACCGTCATGGTTGCAGGGATATGTCCAGTTACTTTCCAACCTCTTTTTTTGGCAGCTACAATACTCTTTAGGAATAAATTTGGCTCAAGTGTATTGTCAGTGATTTTTACAAAATCAACTTTTAATTGCTGGAGCGAGTCTAAAGCCAAATTCAATTCCTGCTCGTTACCAATCTCTAAATCGCCAGGCCAAATAGATTTTATACCTTCTAGTTTGGGACCAGAAGTAAATATGGATGGCCCCTCAAGCTTGTTTTCTGCAATTGCATTTTTCCAGGCAATCACTGAGTCACTAATATCACCTGCACAATCACGAACATGACTAATTCCCATCGCAGTATATAAAGGAAGTAACAATTTATTTTCACCAATCAATGTGTCTCCACCAAAATGCACATGCATATCCCATAATGAAGGCATGATGAATTTTCCAGTCCCGTCGATGATTGATTTTGCCTTGTATCTTTTTTGAATTGCTGCAGTGTTGCCAGTTGCCTTAATCATGTCTTTAATAACCACTACACTCTGTTGAGGCAATATCTTATTATTAGCTACATCTACGATATTGATGTTATTAATAATTAAATCGGCCTGTATATTTTGCGAGAAGGCAATCAAAGAAGCAAAAATGCCTCCAAGTAGTAGTATCTGTTTTTTCATAGATTATTAGTTTATCGCTTCTATTTTATCGCCTTTAACCGGGGAATAATCTGACTTTAAAACCCCATTTAATTTAAGCTGATCAAAATAGCATTTAGCACCTACTGCGATATTCATATCTTCCACATTTTGAAGATGAAAATGTATATGAGGTTCGGTTGAGTTACCAGA
>JAOASV010000229.1:1467-1712 GCA_030158535.1 Sediminibacterium sp. | reverse complement strand
AGTTAAACCAGGCTAATTTATCGGTTTCTGCAACCGAGGTATAATTGGCACTGATGGTATCAATGACTTCGTTGCGTTTAAATACGATTTTAAAAGATCGGCCATTTGCCTGAGCCGCAAATTCTGAAGCGGTAATATTGATCACAACGTTTTCGAATTGATCAATAAATAGGATTTGACCTTCTATCCAATCTGGCCCAACGGTTGGTCTTAAAGGATAAATTTCGTTGATAGCAGGTATAGCC
>JAOASV010000229.1:0-1457 GCA_030158535.1 Sediminibacterium sp. | reverse complement strand
CCTGTTTTACTTACTTTATTGATAGCCATAGCAATTACAGCGGTTATCTCAAGTAAAGTATGCTTGTTATTTAAAGGAATAGCTACAAGATCTGTTGGCCTCTGACCCGTAATCATGGTTAAAAGACCATTATCTGGGCAAACAATATACTGCTGGTTAAACTTAGCCATAAGTACATGCTGCGCTGGGCCTTCAAATAAGTTTACCAAAATAACATGGAAACTCCCGCCCGGAAAATGCTTGATGGAGTTACCACAAACATATGCCGCCTGTGGAAAATTTGTTTGCGGTAAATAATGCGTGATATCACACAAATTTGTGGTAGGATCAAGTTGTAAAAACTGACCTTTTATAGCGCCAACTAAAAAATCACGTTGGCCAATATCTGTAGAAAGTGTTACAATGGGCATGCCTCATTGTTAACGTAAATACTTGCTAATTATTTCACTAGCTCGTTATTTTTAAAGAAAAACTTACGTACCAATTTGTCGGCTAAAGAAGGAAAAAACTTATTCATAAAAACTGCGCGCTTACCCGTAAAAGTTAACACAAGTGTGCGTTTGCGCTTTTCAATGGCATGCGCAATATGAATAGCACATTCATCAGAACTCATCATAGCGCCTTCATCCATTGGTGATTCGCCCTGCGATTCTCCTTTGCTATTTAAAGCGGCATTTCTAATATTAGAACTGGTAAAACCTGGGCACACCCACATCACGTTGGTGCCAGATTCTAGTAACTCGGTACGTAATGCTTCTAACCAACCATTAACGGCATATTTAGACGCCGAGTAACCACTGCGTCCCGGAAGCCCTCTGTACCCCGCAATAGAAGACACACCCACAATAGTGCCCTTATTTTTGATAATATGGTCAAGTGCAAATTTGGTACAATACACCGTTCCCCAAAAGTTAATATCCATTACACGTCTAATGGTATCCAGGTCTACATCTTGCACCAATGCACGCATGGACACACCGGCATTGTTAATTAATATATCAATGGTACCAAACTCTTTAATTACGGCGTTTATAAAGCCCTTGCAGTCTATTTCTTTACTTACATCTGTGGCATGAATAAATAAAGGCTTGCCCGTATGAGCAGATTGAAGTTGATAGAGCTTTTGGTAATTGCGGGCACAAGTGGCCACTTTAGCACCTTTATCTAAATAAAGTTCTACGAGCGCCTTACCAATTCCATCAGAACCACCGGTAATCACTACAACTTTTCCTTGTATTTGATCCATTATTTTAAATTATGTTCAAAAATAAGCAAGTAAAAGGGTGTTATTTACGAAATGTGGGTAAATCAAGTAAAAAAGAATCATAAATATTTGGCTATTTTTTTATTTCGCCTATTTTTGCACTCCTGAATCAAACAAGTGATTGATTGTGAAGGGTGAAGATTCCGTAGCTCAGTTGGTAGAGCAATACACTTTTAATGTATGGGCCCTGGGT
>JAOASV010000228.1 GCA_030158535.1 Sediminibacterium sp. | reverse complement strand
AAAATAATCCAGCCTAAAGTGGCACCCCATCTTTTAAGAATCTCACGCCTTCTGCAACGGCGTCACCAATCCATGCCACCCCCTCTTGATAAAATCCATGATAAATCATTGGGAAAACCATATCTAAATTCCAATTGGTCCAATCTTGTCTTACCATGCGGCGGGCAAGTTCTGGCATTGGAAAAACAGCTGCACTAATTTTTTTATTGCGCTTATGTGCAACAACGGCTAGTTCATTTACAACATTGTTAATGGCATTGTATCTAAACAATCGCCAAGATACTTGCGCATCTGGATAGCGAAGTGATAACGGATCATTACCCGTTTTAGCAGCATACGCATCTCTACAAGTTTTGCAATAACAAAAATCGTAAGCAGGAAGCTCGGTTCGTTGATCTAGTTTATACGTATCCCATAAATTTAATGGTAACACCACATCACAAAAACGAATGTAGTCGAGATGTAGTCCATCAATATATTTTTTTGATAAAATAGTATCCGCTTCATTTTTTAAAAACTCTTGCACTTCAGGTTTTGAAGGACACAACCATTTATAATAACCAACATAAGGAGGCTTGGTTGCACATGAATCTCCAGTACGGGAAATAGCAGACCACTCTGGATGTTGTTTCAACACATCGCCTCTATTCATTGTCCAATTCCAGCGGTGTGCTTCTAGCCCAGCATTTTTTGCTTCGGTGTAATGTTTTTCGCTATCGGCTTCAAATAAAATACCTCTAATACCAGCATCATAATACGCTTTATATCTTTTTTTAAGCACAGCAACATCTTCTTTATGATTGGGATTAATCCAAATCCAGTGCTTGTTTTTTCCTTTTTTTAGCGTGCTATCTACTGGCATGTTTGCAATGGCAGGTAAAGTGGCAAAGCCAGCAGCAGCAGCGGTTCCAATACTATTTTTTAAAAATTGTCTGCGATTATTTGACATATAATAAGTTTAGTTTTTAAAATACAAATAGCCCCATTTAGTAGGCACATGCATATCAACAACACCAGTTGGATTCCATACCCAATTGTGTTCGGAGATAGGTTTATTATTTTGATTTAATTTTTTTCGATAGGATATTCCATCTGGTTCAAGCGTCCACTGCACTCGTGAAAAATTGATGCGCCAAGGTTTATTAAAAGAAGGAGTAGCAGCACGTTGTGCTTTTGAAATGGCGGTAAATGGAATGGCCATTTCAACTGTCCAGCCTCTATCAATATCAGAATTGTCGTTGATGGTTCCATTTGCAATGACTGCAGATTGAATACCCGTTGTGTTCCAGCCCATATCAAAAGTGCCCCCCTTTTTATAAGGCTTATTCATAAATAAATCCATGATGGTTCCAAGAACATTGATTTCAATTTCAAAATATTGTTCCCCATCACCCATCGGGTCAATAAAAACTTCAAAATCATGATCACGATAAATGATGTCGTCATGTTTTTTTAAAGTGCCCCACAAATGTGGCTCTTCAAGCACCGCTCCAATATATAAATATTGACTGTCCCACATCATTTTTACCTCAGTACTACATGTTGGTTTTGGTTTTGCTGCACCTTCAATATCTTCAAAATTTGAAATCAACACCGCTTGTTTCCAATCATGTTCATTTAATTTTCCATCCACCTTTATGGGCCGCTTTGCCATTCGAGCTGTGTACTTTTTTTCTGAATGAAGAGAGGAAGAAAAAACTGTTTGAGCCTTTACAACAGCGCAAAACAGTAATAGTAAGCCCATTAAAGCAGTCGTTTTTTGCTGAAAAAGCAGTTTTGATCGCATATTCTATTCTTTCTGCTTAAAAATAAGTCAAAATTGCGGATACAGCTTTAACAGAAAAGGCATTTTACACATCAAAATTAACGCAAATTGATCGGTTGATTATTTTTAAAATATTATTAATTAATGTTTTATGAATTAAGTATAATTAATATTTATTATAAAAACTGCTCTTATTTAGCCGTTTTACCCACTTTTTTATCTACCCCACATTATACCCAAAAAATGGACCTATAAAGAAGTATATTTAAGTACTGATTTGCCATCATAAACCTGCTACTAATGATTAATAAACGATTGCTCATCCTAACAGGCGTTTGCCTTGTTGTTGGTGTGTTAGCTTACTTCTCTTTTAGAACTTCTGCCGTGGACGAATTAAAAGTGCCAGATGTTGTAAGTTATAATTATGATGTAAGACCTATTTTATCGGACAAATGTTTCAGTTGTCATGGACCAGATCCTAAAAAAAGAGAAGCTGGTTTAAGATTAGATATTGAAAGCGAAGCCTATAAAGCGTTGCAAGATCATCCAACCAAACGAGGCATCGTTCCGGGCAAGCCTGAACTCTCGGAAGTATTTCAAAGAATTACAACTTCCGACTCTAGTCTTGTCATGCCAGTAGCATCAAGTAAACTACCAAGACTTACAGAAAACGAAGTTGCGATCATAAAAAAATGGATTGAACAAGGTGCAAAATATGAACCACACTGGGCGTTTACGGTTCCAAAAAAATCAACCCTGCCTGCTGTGAGTGATGACAGTTGGCCAAAAAATGAAATCGACTATTTTATTTTAAATAAAATGGAAGAAAAAGGTTTATCACCTAATAAAGAAGCAGAAAAAGAAAGATTGGTAAAACGTGTTTACATGGATGTGGTAGGGATTTTACCAACAGAAGCTGAAACAAAATCTTTTATTGAGGACAATAGTAATAACGCGTACGAAAAACTAGTTGATCGTCTTTTAAAAATGCCGCAATACGGCGAAAAGATGGCCATCAATTGGCTTGACATTGCACGCTACGCTGATAGCCATGGTTATCAAGATGACAACTATAGAAGCCAGTGGCCTTGGAGAGACTGGGTTATATACGCGTTCAATAAAAATTTATCCTACGATGAATTTGTTACTTGGCAATTAGCCGGCGATTTAATTCCGGGTGCTACCAAAGAACAAATATTAGCAACAGGCTTTAACAGAAATCATAAAATCACCGAAGAAGGTGGTGTGATTGATGAAGAATATAGAATCGAATACGCATCCGATAGAACCAATACTTTTGGACGCTCTATGCTAGCACTTACGGTGGAATGTGCAAAATGTCACGATCATAAATACGATCCTATTTCTCAAAAAGATTACTACCAGTTATTTGCATTCTTTAACAATGTAAATGAGGTTGGATTAGAGTCTACTGTTGGCGGACCTGTTACCTATGCCAAAAATCCGCGCATGGATATTACCAACGAAGATGTAAAGGGTATTTTAAAATTCATCAATAAAGTAGATACCAATAAACTAGAAGTGTCTGTGATGGGTGATTTAGATACGGTGCGTAAAACCTACATTTTAGACAGAGGTAATTATGCAGCTAAAACAGTTGAGGTAGAGCCCGGAACACCAGCCTCAGTTTTACAATTTGATCCATCACTTCCTAAAAATAGACTTGGACTTGCAAAGTGGATGTTTGATAAAAAAAATAGTTTGACCGCACGTGTGTTTGTAAATAGAATGTGGCAAGAATTTTTTGGTAGAGGTCTTGTAAAATCAGCCGCAGACTTTGGCATGCAAGGAAACCTTCCAACACACCCTGCATTACTAGACTGGTTGGCTGTAGATTTTAGAGACAACGGATGGGATATTAAAAGACTTGTAAAACAAATATTACTTTCTGCTACCTATCAACAGTCCAGCGAAATTTCTGAAAAGAAACAAAGAGTTGATCCACTCAATACTTACTGGTCTTATGCACCAAGAGTTCGTTATTCGGCAGAGCTCGTAAGAGATATGCTTTTATCAAGTAGTGGACTGCTTAATAAAACTATTGGTGGGCCAAGTGTAAAACCTTACCAACCACCAGGATTATGGGAACTCGCCACATCTGGTAGAGGTATTTTAAATAAGTACATGCAAGATACCGGCCAAGCTTTGTACAGAAGAGGCATGTACACTTTTATTAAACGAACTGTACCGCCTCCATCTATGATGATGTTTGATGGTAGCAATAGAGATGAGTGTCAAGTAACAAGGTACCGCACCAATACACCTCTTCAGGCGCTTATCATGCTAAACGACCCAACAGTACTAGAAGCTTCAAAAGCACTTGCCGATAAATTGTTGCAACAAAAAGCAGGCACCAATACATTTGTTGAAAAAGCATTTAGATCCATTTTGTGTAGACAAGCGAGTGGTAAAGAAATTGAAACCCTTGTTGCTTTTTATGACGAAACAAAAAAAGAATTAGCAAAAGATCAGAAGAAAGCAGCGACCCTTATTGAGCCAGGTACCTATAAACCTAAAACAAAACAAATCGTTGATCTCGCTGCAGCTATGCAAACCATTCAGGTTATTTATAACATGCAAGAAGCGATCACAAAAACATAAACCATGGAAAAAGAATTACTCGAACACGGCCTTAATGCAAATCGAAGAAAATTTATTTCTAGAATGAGCCTTGGATTAGGTAGTGCAGCCCTTGGCTCTCTCCTCATTCCAGATTTATTTGGTGGAAAGGAAAGCGCAGAAGATGCCATCATGAAAGCAGTTCCGCATATTGCTCCTAAAGCAAAACGTGTGATTTACCTTTTTCAAAATGGTGCACCTTCTCAGTTAGAAACTTTCGACTATAAACCCATGCTTCGTGAAAGAATGGGTGAAGATTTACCAGAGTCTATCAGAAACGGACAACGTTTAACAGGCATGACCGCTGGTCAAAGTAAATTTCCACTCATTGGGTCTTACTACGACTTTAAACAATATGGCAAATCAGGTACTTATGTGAGTGACTTGTTTCCGCATATGGCATCGGTAGTGGATGATTTGTGTATCATTAAATCGATGCACACAGAAGCCATTAACCACGACCCTGCTTTAACGTTTTTTCAGTCAGGCGCACAACAAGGCAATAGACCTAGTATGGGTTCGTGGGTGAGTTACGGACTTGGAACTGAAAATAATAACTTACCTGCTTTTTGTGTACTCTTATCAAGAGGTAAAGGAAATGGACAAGGTGTATATTCAAAATTATGGACCAACGGATTTTTAGATTCGGTACATCAGGGTGTTCAATTTAGCAGTGGTGATAATCCTATTTTATATTTACAAGATCAAGCTGGCATGGATAGAAATGCGCGCCGCAAAATGCTTGATAAAGTGGCAACACTTAATAATTTAGAATACGAGCAATTTGGTGATCCAGAAATTGCTGCTAAAATTCAGCAGTATGAAATGGCTTACCGCATGCAAACAGCCGTTCCTGAAATCATTGATACTTCCAAAGAATCAGACAGTGTGATCAAAATGTATGGACCAGATTGTTTAGTACCTGGTACCTATGCAGCCAACTGTTTACTAGCGCGTAAATTATCTGAAAGTGGTGTTCGCTTTATTCAACTATACCATCAAGGTTGGGATCAGCACGGTAACTTACCTAACGAAATGCGCGGACAAGCTAAAGATGTAGACCAACCTTCTGCAGCACTTATTAAAGATTTAAAGCAAAGAGGCTTATTAGATGAAACGCTTGTTATTTGGGGTGGTGAATTTGGAAGAACCAATTTCTGCCAAGGCCCAATGACCGTAGATAATTATGGACGTGACCACCACCCACGCTGCTTTAGTATTTGGATGGCAGGCGGTGGCGTAAAGCCTGGTATTGTGCATGGAGAAACAGATGACTTTGGATACAACATTATCAAAGACCCTGTACACGTGCATGATTTTCAAGCCACTGTTTTAAACCTACTTGGTTTAGAGCACGAAAGTTTAACCTATAAATTTCAAGGAAGAAGATACCGTTTAACAGACTTATACGGAAACGTTGTCAATAATATTATCGCTTAAAATTAAACCTATGAATCGCAAAAAATTTATTCAAAGTTCTGCTTTAGCAGGTGCTAGTTTTTTTATTACCAAAGACTTATTTGCAAAACCAAAAGGACCCGTTTACGGTCATAACGATAAAAAGTATTTTTTAGATACCAAGTGGGGTACTTTAAATACAGACAAAACACCTGTCAATGATTGTCATGAAATGGTGCAAGACAGTAAGGGTCATATCATCCTACTTACCAACGAAACAAAAAACAATATCATCATTTACAACAAGTCTGGTAAACTAAAAGGAAGTTGGGGAACAGAATTTCCTGGCGCACATGGCTTATCCATTCAAAAAACAGGAAAAGAAGATTTTTTATTTATTACAGATACCAATAGACATCAGGTTTATAAAACAACCACCGATGGAAAAATATTATTTACCATTGATCCGCCAGCAGAAGTTGGACCGTACGCGAGTAAAGATAAATTTGTACCTACCGAAACCGCTGTTTTAGAAAATGGAGAATTTTATATCGCAGATGGTTATGGTGCACAATATATTTTACACTATGACGCTAATGGTAAATTAAAAAATGCTTTTGGTGGCAGAGGCGAAGGTGAACAATACCTAGACAACGCGCACGGTATTTGTGTCGATTACAGAAACGCTACACCTACGCTAATAGTTACCGATAGAAATAGAGCTTGCTTTAAAAGATTTTCTTTGGATGGAAAATTATTAGAAGTGATTCATGTTCCAGGTGCTGGCGTTTGTAGACCAGTAATTAGTGGCGATTATTTATATGCCGCTGTTTTACGTTCTCCAAATATGGGTGTAGAAGCAAGTGGCTTTGTTACCATTTTAAATAAAGAAAATAAAGTGATTTCTAATATTGGTGGATCTGAACCTATTTATACAGGTGGGAAATTAAATACACTACAACAAACCGATAAAATATTTGCACACCCACATGATGTTTGTGTAGATGATGAAGGCAGCCTTTATGTAGCACAATGGGCTTCTGGAAAAGTGTATCCTTATAAATTAACACAAGCATAGTGAACTATGAAATGGATTGAGAAAGTAGCAAGTTCGCTTGCATTTGCAGGACTTTTTTTATTGGGTATTGTTTTTGTATTTGATGATAAACTTCAAATACCCGTATGGCTTCAAGTTGCGGGCAGGATGCATCCGTTACTGTTGCATTTACCGATCACGCTCTTACTCATTTCCATTATATCATATTTTATTCCGAGTAATTCGTCTTCCAATAATATCTTTAGCTATGTAAGGCTCTTTGGCGCTTTAACAGCCATTTTTACAGCTATCATGGGTATTTTACTGGCCACAGAAGAAGGTACAGAAGGAGACACTTTACAGTGGCACAAGTGGTCAGGTACTGCAGTAGCTTTGTTAGCTTGGATACTTTATAGTTATGCGAGCTTTATACAATCCAATAAAAAACTATCTATCTCAAGTGGT
>JAOASV010000227.1:1452-7338 GCA_030158535.1 Sediminibacterium sp. | reverse complement strand
GTCCTGAAGCTACTTTATCTTGGTATGGGCTAAGTTTAGCAATAGGTTTAGCAAGTATGGCTTTGATACCCGCTTCTGTCATTAAGTTAGCTTTTTCTTTTTCAGGAGCTAGTACTAAAACAGTTTTACCTGTTACATTGAGCCACTGATTAATAAGTGCGTTTACTTCCTGTAAAGCAATGGTAGGAAGGTAGCGCTGGTACATTTCAAATTCTTTTTCGATACCAGGGATCGCTTCACCTTTTAAAAAGTTGCGTACGTATTCTTGTAAAATTTGAACCGATTTTGTTTTGTCTTTTTCTTTGAAAGAATTTTCCATACGAGACATTAGGGTTTTAACCGCTCTGTCTAGTTCTGATTGAACAAAGCCATACTGCTTTACTCTTTCATTTTCGGTTAAGATGGCATTAAAAGCCGCATCCATTTCTTTTGCTGTTTTAGGAACGGCTAAAAGGGTAAAAGCGTCTTTGTCTCCCAAAAACTCGCCGTAGCTGCTGCTCGCAAATAAAAATGGCGCTTCTGGTTTTTGAGAAAGTTCGTCTAGGCGGCTACTCATCATTTGGTTAAACAGTTCGCGCACTATGCCTTGTCTGTATTCTCCCTCGGTGGTTGCTTCTTTAACAGCTGGGATCATGTAAAACATTTGAAGCACATTGTAAGCTTGCTCCGGATCTGTTAAAATAGAAATACGGGTATCTGTAAATGCTGGGATGCCAAATTTAGTGCGTGGTTTAGGATTTGCTGGGTTGGTGAGTTTTCCAAAATGCGCTTGAATCATTTTTTCTGTTTCGGCAACATCTATATCACCAACTACAATCACCGCTTGTAAATTAGGGCGGTACCAATCTTTGTAGAATCCAGTAAGCTCACTATAAGGTGCTCCATTGATACTTTCTTTGGTGCCAATAGGAAGTCTTTTAGCGTATTGAGAACCATTTAAAATAACAGGGAAATATTTATCACGAAGGCGCGCGTCTGCACCTCTACCAAGTCTCCACTCTTCTGTAACAACACCACGCTCTTTATCAATTTCTGAAGGATCAAAACTTACTTGATGCGCCCAGTCTTCTAAAACCTGCATGGCTTTTTTATACACCATTGGACTATCGGTAGGAACTTGAAGTTCGTACACTGTTTCATCAAAGCTTGTGTATGCATTTAAGTCAGCACCAAAATTAACACCGCTTTTTTCTAGGAAGTCTACTAATTCTTGTTTTTTAAAATTTTTGGTTCCATTAAAACACATGTGTTCTACAAAGTGCGCAAGGCCTCTTTGTTTTTCTGTTTCTAATGTTGAACCAGCATTTACTACAAGTCTTAACTCGGCTCTATTTTTAGGCTCAACGTTTTTTCTAATGTAGTAAGTGAGTCCGTTGGCTAGTTTGCCAATTTTAACTTTTGAATCGGTGGGTAATTTTGCATCCGTAGGTTTTTGAGCGGTACTCACAAAAAAAGCACCAACCAGTACGATGAGCATTAAATGTTTGATTCGTTGTTTCATAGTTTTTATATTTTATCCTGCGTGATGAAGCCCCAATGAAAATCCTAATTTCTCAATCAGGCTTTTTGGAAGTGCAGGAATTTTTCTTCTTTCAATTAAATAGGTGGAGAGACCGGAAAGGTCTCTGTAAATAAAATGTTTGTTAAGGGCGCCCTCTAAATATCCAGCTCCAGAAGTATTGCCCGTTCCAACGCGCATACCAATCATGCGGCGAACCATAATTAAATGTTTATGTCGCCAATTACTCATTAGGTGATCGATCTCAATTAAGGCGTCTAACACCTGGTAAGAATTTTGAAAAATAGGGTAGTCGCGATAGAGCATAATAAAGAGCGCCGCCCCCATCGCTTTAGGCGAAAAAGAGCTTCTTAAATTGGCTAAAATTTCGGGCGTAGCATCGGCCGGAATTTTTTCAAAAAAAACATAATCAAAATCGTGAATTTTTGACGCCTCACGGGGGGTTAATCCGGCCTCATAAATAGTTCGGTATTCGTCCCAAAATTTGGCACCAAATTCGTCTTTAAAAAACGGCATTCTTTCGAGCCATTCGTTAACGCGGGTTAATAAATTTTTATCTGCTTCGGCGGTTGAAATTTGATCGTAATCAGGTTTGTCAAATCCGCCTTCGCCTGTTTTTTTGTAATAATCTTTTTGATGTCTATTGTCAATTTCTAAACCAAGTTTTGCTTCGATCATTCTGAACTGCTTAGACTGAAATCCAGATGACGGGGTAAGTAAATTTCTGAACGCTAAAAAGTCGAGCGGCGTCATGGTGTCAAGCACGTTCACTTGATCATTTAAGAGCTGTAAAATTTTTATAATTCGGCCAAGTCTGTGACGCACCAAGTTCATGTCTTCGGCGTTGTCGTTGATGGCGGGCTGGCCAAAAACATCCAACACATAATCGAGTTCAAAAATGATTTGTTTGAACCAAAGTTCATAGGCTTGATGGATCACAATAAACAACATTTCGTCATGTGCTTTTTCGTGACCGTCTGTAAAACTAACAGGGTACTGTGCATCTAAAACTTTGTCTAGATGTAGGTAGTCTGCGTAGTATAAAGCCTTCTTTTCCATAGGGTTAAACGTGGTACAAAGAAAAGCAATTTTTAGCCTGCGCTACCCACAGTTTACCCCCAAAACTTATCCTATATTTGCGGTATGACGCGCGAACAACTAGTGGCTCAAATCAGGGCTAAAAAATCATATTTATTGGTGGGTTTAGACTCCGAAGTTTCTAAGTTGCCAAAGCACTTGCAAGGCAAGCCAGATGCGGTTTTGACGTTTAATAAAGCCATCATAGATGCTACCAAAGATTACTGTGTTGGGTATAAAATTAATACCGCCTTTTACGAGTCGGAAGGGGTAAAAGGTTGGGAAACCATGCAGGAAACACTAGAATATATCCCCAAAAATTTGTTCACAATAGCCGACGCAAAGCGTGGAGATATTGGCAATACATCTGCCCAATATGCCCGTACTTTTTTTGAAACCATGCAGTTTGATGCGGTAACGGTAGCCCCTTATATGGGTGAAGATAGCGTGCGTCCTTTTCTAGAATATCAAAATAAATGGACTATTGTTTTGGGCTTAACATCCAATGCAGGTAGTCAAGATTTTGAACAACAAACACTCGCAAATTCTGGCAAACAATTGTACGAAGTAGTACTTGAAAAAGTAGCAAGTTGGGGTACGCCCAACAACTTAATGTTTGTGGTGGGTGCTACCAAAGCAAGTGACTTTTCGAGCATCAGAAATATCATCCCCAATCACTTTTTATTGGTGCCAGGTATTGGTGCACAAGGTGGAAGTTTAGAAGAAGTTTCTAGCCACGGCGCCACCCCAGATTGTGGTTTGTTGGTAGCTGCTAGTAGGGCTATTATTTTTGCCAGTAATGGTGAAGATTTTGCAGAAGCTGCTGCCGAGGCTGCCAAAAATTATGCTACTGAAATGGCTGGGTATTTAAAATTATAAGATAAACTTTTCGAGTAATAAGCCTGCCCAAATTTGGTGCATTTTTGCACTATAATGTAGGCCATCTTGCGCGATCATTTCTGGCGCACAATTTCTAGTAAAATCTGTGATGTAAATGAAGTCAATTTCCATGTCTTCACAACGCTTTTTTATAACCTCATTAAAGGCGTCAATTTGTGCACTAATTTCTGTTAAATTTAGACCTGATTCTGTGCTCTTTTTTTGCGCAAAAGGAGTATGTGCCCAGTCGGGTATGGAAAGTACAAAAACACGACTATTTTGATGCCCATTATACTGCAAAGCTTTGAGTAGTAAAAAGGTAAATTCCTGGTCAAATTCGGTAATGGATAAATTCCGGTATTGGTTGTTTACGCCAATTAAAAGTGTGACAAAATCGTACTGTTTTTGAAGTACTGTATGGGTCAAATGGGTAGCCAATTCGTTAGTGGTCCAACCTGTTTTTGCCACTATTTCTGGCGCCATAAAACCTGGAAATTTGGCCCTTAATTTTTGCACCAATTGGTAGGGGAATCCCTCATGTAAGGGTACTGATTCGCCAATTGTATAAGAGTCGCCGAGTGCTAAATATGTGGGGTGCATGGTGCCTAAATTAAAATGTTTTCAAAATTTCGTAGAACCTATACACGTCTTCAAAACTGCAATAAAGTGGTGCTGGTGCAACTCGAATAACACCCGGTTCACGGTAGTCAACAATTATGCCATGCTCCTTCATTTTCTGATAAATTTCTTTTCCTTTCTCTTCAAAATAGAGGCATAGTTGTGCGCCTCTTTGGTTTGGATCTAAAGGCGTAATAAGGGCAAAAGAAAGAGACGTTAATTGTTCTAATAAATACGCTAAGTAACCGGTAAGTGCGATGCTTTTACTCCTTAAATTTTGCATACCGGCTTCTTCGAATATAGATAAAGATGCTTTTAAATTCACCGTATTAAATACCTGCGCGGTACTCATATTCCAACCCGATGCAGTAGGTTTTGCAACAAACCCTTTTTCCATTTTAAAGCGGGTAGCTTCATCATTGCCCCACCATCCACCAAGCCTTGGGGTGCTAGTATTAGTTGCATGTTTTTCATGTACAAACACGCCACCCACAGCACCCGGTCCGGCGTTTAAATACTTATATGAACACCAAACAGCAAAATCTATATTCCATGCATGTAGCTCCATGGGTACATTGCCTGCAACGTGTGCCAAATCAAATGCCGCTATAGCGCCCACTTGGTGTGCAGCTTCGGTAATAGATTTGATATCAAAAAGTTGACCCGTGTAATAATTAATGCCACCAAAAAGCACCATGGCAAGGGAATCACCTGCCTCATAAATGGCCTTGGTAATTGCGCTATTATCTAAAGTTTTTTTACCCGCTTCCGGCTTAATTTCTATAATGGCAGTATCCGGATCTAGGTTAAAATGTTTTACAAGTGTTTCTACCGCGTACTGATCAGAAGGGAAAGCACCTGCCTCCATAATAATCTTAAAACGAGTAGGAGAAGGCTTATAAAAACTAAGCATTAAAAGATGCAGGTTTACCGTTAGGGCGTTCATAACGGTGATTTCATTTTCTTGGGCGCCCATCATTTTAGCCAGGGTAGACCTTGTATATTCTTGATAATGTAGCCAAGGATTGGTGCCTCCAAAATAACCGCCAATGGCTAATTCTCTCCAACTGGCAAGTTCGGTTTCAATGGCAGCAGCTACATTTTTAGGCTGAAGACCGAGTGAGTTTCCACAAAAATAAATGACATCATTTTCGCCATGTTTAGGGAAGTGGAACTGCGATTTAAATGGTGCGAGCGGATCATTTGCGTCCATATTGGCGGCAAATGATGGTGACGCTTCATAAGCGGTAGAATACTGATACATAGATTAAAGTTAACGCCCCTTTTGCACAATGGTTCATCCGGTTATCAATTTTATATATAAATGTGTAACAGAATGGCCAATATTTTAGCAGAATGCTTATTTTCATCTCCTCTATAAAATCCATTTTATGAAGTATTGCACATCCCTTTTTTGCCTGTTTGTTGCTGCCCTTTTTATGAGCAGTTCAGCTACCGCACAACAGGTTCCTGTAACCAAAGCTAACTATGCACTTGCTGCAAGGTTTTCACCTAAAAAAGTAGAAAAGCTTATTTTTTCTACATCGGTGGATCCGCATTTTCTAAAAAAGTCAGAACGCTTTTGGTATATGTATGAAACCACAGAAGGTAAAAAGTGGTACATCGTAGATCCGGTTAAAGCAGAAAAGAAAGTACTCTTTGATAACGCCGATTTGGCTGCAAAAATCACCCGCATTGTAAAAGATCCATTTGATGCGCAGCATTTAGCCATTGATAGCATGCGATTTATTAGAGACGAAAATTGGATTCAGTTTGAGGTAAAAAGCACCCAA
>JAOASV010000227.1:0-1442 GCA_030158535.1 Sediminibacterium sp. | reverse complement strand
GAAAGAGTCGACCGCTAAAAAAGGTACGCCTGCTGTAAAAGAAAAGAAGGTGTTTTATTTCGAATACAATTTGCAAACCGCAGAGCTTATAGAACTTCCTGAATTAAAGAAGCCAAAACGCAAGCCAAGTTGGGCCAATGTGTCGCCAGATGGTAACTCAGTAGTTTTTGGTCGTAACAATAATTTGTACTGGATGGATAAGGCGTCTTATGAAAAGGCCTTAATCAATGAAAATGATTCTACCATTGTTGAAAAGCAATTAACCAAAGATGGTATCGAAAATTTTGGCTATTTCAATGATAATAATTTATCGGGTACGGGTCAAACCGACGAAGAAAAAGAAAAGGATAAAAAGAAGCGTAAGGGTGCCTATGTAATGTGGTCGCCTAATTCAAAATATTTTGTGGTTAAAAAAGTAGACAATACAAAGGTTAAAGACCTATGGGTTATTAATAATGTAAGTGGTCCTCGTCCAACACTTGAAACCTATAAATATTGGATGCCTGGCGAAAAAGAAGCGCCCGTAGATCATTTGTATGTATTTGATATGACTACTGCTACTGGTAAAGAATTGAATGTTTCTAAATTTAAAGACCAGGGAGTAGCCGTATGGTCTGATCCAGGAAAAGTAAACACGAGAGATGATGATTTTAGAGCATCTGTATGGTTAGGCGATAACAGTAAATTTTATTTTACTAGAACCAGTCGCGATCAAAAGCGAATCGATGTTTGCACGGTAGACGTTGCAACTGCAACTGTTAATCCATTAATTACCGAAACCTTTAATACCTATATCGAAAATAAAAGAGTAGGACTAGTAAATGGGGGTAAAGAGCTTATTAAATGGAGCGAGCAGGATGGATGGGCTCATTTTTATTTACACGACGAAAGCGGTAAGCTTAAAAATCAAATTACAACAGGCACATATCATTGCGAAGAAATTTTAGGCATTGATGAAGCAAAGCGTGTTTTGTATTTTTCTGCTAATGGCAAAGAAGCTGGGGAAGATCCATACCTTTTACACGCATACCGTGTAAACTTTGACGGCACCGGTTTAAAACTTTTAAATCCGGGTAATTTTGACCATGCCATGCGCATGAATGACAACAATAGTTTTTTTGTTGATAATTTTTCACGTGTAAACACAGTGCCTGCTTCGGTACTTTACAATGCAGAAGGTAAAAAAGTAATGGACCTTGAAACTGCCGATTTATCTTCGTTAATGGCAACGGGTTATAAGTTCCCTGAAACCTTTAAAGTAAAAGCGGATGATGGCATTACCGATTTATATGGTGTGATGTACAAGCCTTTTGATTTTGATTCTACAAAAAAATACCCCATTATAGAGTATGTATATCCGGGTCCTCAAACTGAGGCGGTTAACAAAGCGTTTACCAAAGGCATGGACCGTATCGACCGTCTTGCTCAAATGGGATTTGTAG